>JBOHCP010000085.1:0-11904 GCA_050698875.1 Streptosporangiaceae bacterium
CTTTCTGCCTCAGCCAGGAACGCCCGACGGGCCAACTAATGGCGTCGTGATCCGGGCGACACCGGCGCGACGGGCCGTAAGCTGGCTCGGGCCGTGATCACGGTCGGCGCGGCGCACGGACGGGAACGAGCGGGTCGAGATGGTGGCAGCGGACGTCAGCCGGGGCGGCAGCGCTCGCACGTCACCGTCCGAGCGCACCAGGGTCCTGCTCATCGAGGACGACGATGGTGACGCGCTGCTGGTAGATGAGCTGCTGCTCGACGCCGGCGCGCCGTTCACCGTCCGGCGGGCCCGGTCGATGGCCGAGGCGAGAGGCGTGCTGGCCGACGCGGGGTGCGTCCTGCTCGATCTGGAGCTGCCTGACTCGCGCGGCCTGCAGGGAGTGCGCCTGCTGCAGGAGATCCGGCCGGAGCTGGCCGTCGTCGTCCTCACCGGCATCTCCGACGAGTACCTGGGTGAACAGGCGGTCGCCGCGGGGGCACAGGACTACCTGGTCAAGGGACAGGTCGACGGATTCCTGCTGCAGCGCGTGGTGCGGTACGCGGTCGAGCGCCGCCGGGCCGAGGAAACCCAGCGACAGCTCAGCGAGGCGCGCCTGTACGCAGCGGAAAACGCCCGGCTCGAGCGCGGCCTGCTGCCGTCGCCGGTGCTCTCCGACGAACGACTGTCGGTGGTCTCGCGGTACCGGCCGGGCGGCCAGCAGATGCTCCTCGGCGGCGACTTCTACGACGTGGTCGAGGCTCCCGACGGCTGGGTGCACGCGATGGTCGGCGATGTCTGCGGGCGCGGCCCGGACGAGGCGGCGCTTGGCGTGTGCCTGCGGGTGGCCTGGCGCACCATGATCCTTGCGGGCCGCCCAGCGGGCGAGACGCTCACCGCCGTGCAAGAAGTGCTTGAGCACGAGCGGCACCACGACCGGCTGTTCGCGACGATGTGCATGCTCTCGGTCGCGCCGGACCGCACGGACGGCCGGCTGTACCTGGCGGGCCATCCCCAGCCGCTGCTGATCAGCGCCGACTCGGTGCAGGAACTGCAGGCTCCGATCAGCCTGCCGCCCGGCATCACCAGGGTTACCGACTGGCCGAGCGCGCCGGTCGCCCTCGGCGACAGCTGGTCCGTCCTCATGTACACCGACGGTCTCGTCGAAGGCAAGGTGGGCCCGGGCCCGGAGCGGCTCGGCAGCGACGGCCTCGTCCGGCTGATCGAGAAGGAGCGAAGAAAGGATCCCGCTGACCAGAAGCCCGGTCCGCTGGCCTTCGAGCGACTGGTCGACGCCACCGTCAGCCATGCCCGACAGCTGAATGGCGGCGACCTGGACGACGACCTGGCAGTCCTGCTCCTCAGCTGCACTCCGCTCGCCGACCCACGACCGCTCGCCGACCCATGACCGCCGGCGCCGCGGACAGCACGGCCGCGCCGGACCACGTGGGCCCACCGGGTCGGCACTCACGGCTCTCCAGGCCCGGTGGTTCGGTAGCCGGCCAGGTCCGGGCGGCCGGGGCAGCTGACCGTCATCGCTGGCCGCTGGGCCGGATCATCGGGGTGGCCATGGCCGCGGTCGGCGCCGTGCTCATCGCTGCGATCGTGTTCAGCTCGTTCGCGATCGGCGGCCTCGACTCCGCGCGCGGCCGCGTGGTGGACGTTCTCGACCCGGCCGCGCTGCACGGCTCGCAGCTCTATGCCGCCCTGCTGAACCAGGAAACCGGCCTGCGCGGCTACCTGCTCAGCGGCCAGGGGCCATTCCTGCAGCCGTACACGTCCGGCCTGGCCGCCGAGCGTGCCCAGCTGCGGACTCTGCGCCCGCTGCTCGCCGGCCTCCCCGGCGCGCGCGGCGACCTCGCCGACGCGGTGCGCCAGGCCGAGCACTGGCGGTCGACGTACGCGATCCCGGCGATGAACAAGGTCGCCCCCGCCGGCCTGCCGCTGCCGGGCGGTGACATCGCCACCGGCAAGGCCGAGTTCGACGCTGTCCGCGCACCGCTCGCGGCGTTCCAGCGCGCCATCGCCGGCCGGCGCGCGGCCGCCAAGGCGCAGCTGCGCGACGCCTCGGACGCGCTCGAGGTCATCGCCATCAGCAGCGCGATCGCTCTCCTGGTGGTGCTCGTCGGACTCGCCGCCGGCCTGCGGGTGGCCGCTACCCGACCGCTCGCGCGGCTGGCTGCGGATGCCCGCCAGGTGGCCGACGGCGACTTCGAGCACGGGGTGGACCCGACCGGCCCGCGGGAGGTGCACGCGCTGGCAGCCGACGTAGACCGGATGCGGCGGCGAATCCTCCGAGAACTGTCAGCAGTGCGGGCCGCGAACGTCACGCTCGAGGCCAGGGCGCATGAGCTCGAGCGGTCCAACACCGAGCTGGAGCAGTTCGCCTACGTGGCGTCGCACGACCTGCAGGAGCCGTTGCGGAAGGTTGCCAGCTTCTGCCAGCTGCTGCAGCGGCGCTACATCGGCCAGCTGGACGCCAGGGCCGATCAGTACATCGAGTTCGCGGTCGACGGAGCCAAGCGCATGCAGGCCCTGATCGACGACCTGCTGGCTTTCAGCCGCGTCGGACGACTCGTGCGGGATCCGGTTCTGGTGTCCTGCGCCAGCGCCCTGTCCCAGGCACGGGTCAACCTCATCGCCGAGACCCGCGGCGCGAAGGCGGTCATCGAGACTACCGAGCTGCCTGCGGTGCGCGCCGAGTTCTCGCTGCTGACCTCCTTGTTCCAGAACCTGATCGGCAACGCGATCAAGTTCCGCTCGCAGCGCCAGCCGGTCGTCCGGGTGTCCGCCACCCCCCATGACGAGGGCTTCTGGCTGTTCTCGGTCACTGACAACGGAATCGGCATCGAGCCCGAGTACGCGGAGCGCATCTTCGTAATCTTTCAGCGCCTGCATGGCACGTCTGAGTACGACGGCACGGGCATCGGGCTGGCGATGTGCCGCAAGATCGTCGAGCACTACGGCGGGCGCATCTGGCTGGACACGACGCATCAGGGTGGGACAAACTTCTGCTTCACCCTGCCGGTCGCGCCCATTGACGACGAGGAGCCATCGCCATGACAGAGCGCACCGGTCTCGACCTCGTTGACGTCCTGCTGGTGGAGGACGACCCAGGCGACGTGCTCATGACCCGGGAGGCATTCGAGCAGTACCAGATCCGGGGCAGGCTGCACGTCGTCAGCGACGGCGAACAGGCGCTGCGTTTTCTGCGCAAGACCGACGACTACGCCGACATGCCCAGGCCGGGGCTGATTCTGCTCGACCTCAACCTGCCACGCCGGAACGGGCTCGAGGTCCTCGCCGAGCTGAAGGCCGACAGCCAGCTGCTCTCCATCCCGGTGGTGGTGCTCACCACGTCCCAGGCGGAGGAAGACGTCGTCCGAAGCTACTCACTGCACGCCAACGCCTACATCAGCAAGCCGGTGGACTTCGACCGGTTCATCGCCGTCATCGGCCAGATCGACGACTTCTTCCTCACCCTCGTCCGGCTGCCCACCGCTCAGCTGAACGGGGACGGCGGATTCCGGTCGCCGTAGACCGGCGGAGCCCCGTAGCCGCCGGTGGCTCCGCGCACCCGGACCGACCGCGCCCCCACACCGCTGAGCAGCGTGCCGATCGCGACCCCGATGATGAGGAAGACAACCGCGGTAGCGGCCTTCTGATCCAGCGGAGCTGAGGTAGTGAACGGCACAACGACGGCGAGCACCGTCCCTAGCCCGATGATCCAGCCGAAGAACAGTGTCGGACGCGGCGTGCTGAGCAGCAGCAGGTGCAGCAGACCGGTCGCGATCAGCGACGCGGCGGCCACTAGCAGCACCAGACTGGTCGTGTGCACGTCGCCGTAGGCACCGTCTCGCATCGGCGCCAGCAGCGGGATCCCGACCAGCCACCGAGTCACCAGCACCCCGACGAGAGCTATCAGTGCGGCCACGATCGCCGTGGCAACCCCGCCCCCCCAGAGCTGACCTGCGGCGACAGACGGCCGATTGGACGGCGGCCGACCTGGTCTGCCCTGGTCGTAGCCATGCGCACCGTATCCGGGCTGGCCATAATCAGGCTGGCCATAATCAGGCTGGCCGTAACCGGGCTGCCGGTAATCGGGCGCGCGGTAGCCGGGCTGTTCGTCGTCCGGCCAGTTGGATCGATCCTGACGAGGATCGTTA
The DNA here is from genome assembly GCA_050698875.1 of Streptosporangiaceae bacterium. GTDB lineage: Bacteria > Actinomycetota > Actinomycetes > Streptosporangiales > Streptosporangiaceae > JAJYUU01. Next base: position 4,146 of record JBOHCP010000085.1, read on the forward strand.
GGCATCGGAGCCGCGGTCATCGAGCCACCTGCCTTCCCGGCCACAGAGTGGCTTGGCGGTAGGTAGCTCACCACGCTACGCCCGCTCAAACCTCGGCTGGCGGTCCGCCCTGGCCGGGGGCAGGGCTGGGCCAGGCGCGAGCCCGGCGACGGCCTGCTGGCTCGCCTCGACCCGCAGCCCGTCAGGGCAGCCGGACGACGGCGCGGGCCCTGGTGAGCACCTTGGTTTCGCCGGTTCTCGCGGTGAGGGCGATTACCACCCTGTTCCCGGCGAGCTTGTCCGCTACCTGGCCGCTGACGTCGATCGTGGCGCCGGTGTCGTCGTCGGGCACGACCACCATGGACGAGAACCTGACGCCGAATTCCGTCACGGCGGCCCGCGGCCCAGCCCAGTCGGTGACGAACCGGCCGGCCTGCGCCATGGTGAACATGCCGTGTGCGATGACGTCGGGCAGGCCGACGGACCTGGCGATCCGCTCGTTCCAGTGGATCACGTTGAAATCGCCGGCGGCACCGCAGTACCTGACCAGGCTCAGCCTGGTGACGGGATAGCTGACCGGCGGCAGCTCGGTCCCGATCTCCACGCCGTCGTAGCGGATCTGCTCACTCACGTGCCGAACCTTCCCGAGCGCTTAGCCGCCGCGCTCCACCAGCGTGGACACGGCCGTGCAGACCAACTCGCCAGCCGTCGTCCTGATCTCGGTGCTCGTCGTCAGCATGACGTTGCGGCCGACGTCCCTGATGTCGGTGATCGTGGGCTGCGCGGTCACGATGTCGCCCGCGGCCAGCGGCCGGGCGTAGTCGAACTGCTGCTCGCCGTGGACGACCATGGCGTAGTTCAGGCCGAGGCCGGGATCGGCCATCGCCGTGCCTGCGGCGGTCATGCTGATCACGATCGCGAAGGTGGGCGGTGCGATGACGTCCGGGTGCCCGGCAGCCCGGGCAGCCGCCGTGTCCAGGTAGACCGGATTCGGGTCGCCGATCGCGGTCGCGAATTCCGCGATCTTGACGCGGGACACCTCGTAGGGCTCGGACGCCGCGAAGGTGCGCCCGACGTAGTCACGATTGATGGCCATGCCACTCCAGCCTGCAGACAGCCAGCTGATAAGCAAGCGCCGGGCCCGGCGGCCAGCAACGACCGCCCGCACGGCGAGGAGCGAGGGCCGCTAGCGCGTCTCGCGGTGCGGCTGGTGTTTGCGACAGAACGGGCAGTACTTGCTCATCTCGAGCCGGTCTGGGTCGTTCCGCCGGTTCTTTCGCGTGATGTAGTTGCGGTGCTTGCATTCCTGGCAAGCCAGCGTGATCTTGGGCCTCACGTCAGTCGCAGCCACGAGGCGCGCCTTTCTCTCGTTGATCGATGAAAGCAGCCAGCCAGCGCGGATTGCGCCGGATGCCAGCGCTGTTCCGTAGCGGAGGCCGGACTTGAACCGGCGACACAGCGATTATGAGCCGCTTGCTCTGCCTGACTGAGCTACTCCGCCCTACCCCTGGCGGGAACGCCGCCATGACCAGATCCCGGCCGTAGCCCGGGGGCTGACTAAGCTTACCGGGAAAGCGCCGGGACTTCGATCCGGGCGCTAGCCGCGTGCCCCTGCTACCCTGCGTCACTGTCCTGGGTAGATTCAGCACACTGGACCGCCGGGCCATTCCCACAGCGGTTCCGCAGCGGATAGGCAGGAAACTCGGGGCTGCCGGTCAGCCAGGCCGGGCAGGCTGACTCTGGCGAACCGGCTCGGCCCCGCCCGCGAGACGGTACGCAAACTACGTGAATAATGTCGGCGAGTCCAAGTTGCGGCTATTGTGGGCCGTCATAACCGCTGGCCTGACCGGGAGAAGACGAAGCTTATGCCGAGCCGACAGCGTCCAGCGGCCGTGACGTACCACGGGCTGCGGGAGGCTCCGGACACCTCCGCCGTCACCGCCCAGGCACGGGCCGCCTTCGGGGCCGCTCACCCCGACCTCAAGCTGCAGCCGCTGGTCATCGTCATCGCCGCGTACAACGAGGCGGACAACATCGGCACGGTGCTCGACGAAGTGCCGCTGCAGATCGCCGACGTCCGGGTGTCGCTGTTGGTGATCGACGACGGCAGCACGGACGACACCACGCAGGTCGCCGAGCGGCATGGCGCGCTTGTCTGCACGCTGCGCGCCAACCGCGGCCACGGGGTGGCCCTGCGGCTCGGCTACCGGATCGCGCGCGAGGGCGGCGCGCGGTTCATCGCGACGCTGGACGGCGACGGCCAGTGGGACCCGGCCGACCTGCCTGGCATGGTGGGCCTGCTGGAGTCCGGCGACGCCGACTTCGTGATCGGCTCCCGCCAGCTGGGCCAGACCGAGAACACCGAGGCGCTGCTGCGCAACACGGGCGTCCGGTTCTTCGCCTGGGTGGTCAGCTGGCTTACGCACACCCAGCTGACCGACACTTCCAGCGGGCTGCGGCTGATGCGAGCCGGGCTCACCGGCACGGTGACCCAGACCCAGCCCCAGTACCAGACCTCCGAGCTGCTCATCGGCGCGCTACTGCACGGGTACCGGGTGGCCGAGGTACCGACCATCATGCGGCGCCGACTCTCCGGCACGAGCAGGAAGGGGCATAACGTCGCCTATGGGCTGCGCTACGCCCGTGTCATCGCCGCCACCTTCCGACGGGAGCGCCGGGCCGCGCGCCGGATGCCGTCGGTCCGGCCCTCGGCCGACTCCGAGCCGGCCGCCCGATCCGGCACGAACTAGCGTCCGTGCCCAGGCGGCGCCGACGGTAGCCTGGCCGGCTATGTGGACCTGATCTTCTTGCCGTCGGGGTCGTACGGCGGCCGGAGCCCGACGGCCGCCGGTACCAGACAGCCGTCAACGTTGACCTCGTACCTGCCATCCAGGACGAACCCGGGCGTCACCGGGACGCCCGCCGGATCACGCAGGTATGCCAGGCCGACCGCGCCGCCGACCGACTCGCCCCAGGCCGCGGACGTGACCTGGCCGGCCGGCCATCGCGGAGCAGCAGCTCGCCGCCCCAGGCCATCGCGTCCGCGTCGGCCAGGACGACCGACACCAGGCGCCGCCGGGGCCCGTCGGCCCTGGCCTTCTCTACCGGCTCGCGGCCGAGGAACCCGATGTTGCTGCCCAGCTTGCAGGCGAAGAGCAGGCCGCCTCTACGGGGCCGTAGTCGGGCGTCAGCTCCCGGCCGATGGCGCGATAGGCCTTCTCCAGCCGGAGCGACTCGATCGCGTAGTAGCCGGCGTTGGCGACACCGAGGTCCGCCCCGGCGGCCATGAGGTCGCCTTACACGCCGACGGCGAACTCGGCCGGCACATACAGCTCCCAGCCGAGCTCGAAGTCACGTCCGTCAGGCTCGCCTGGCAGCCGCCCGGCAGCTGGCGCCGGATGTGGTCGGCGTCCCGCTCAGCCGCCGCGGCGCTGGCCACCAGCAGGAACTCCGTCGCAGGCAGCCGGGTGACGGTGAGGTCCGACTCGTAGGTACCACGACTGTTGAGCATGCCGGTGTAGACCGTGCGACCCGGTGGCACGGCCACGTCGTTGGTACACAGCCACTGCAGCGCCGCGTCGGCATCGGGCCCGGCGACCAGGTACTTTGCGAACGAGGTCTGGTCGAAGACCGCGACTCGCTGCCGGGTTGCCAGCTGCTCGGCCGACGACCAGGGCTGCCAGCTCTGCTTGCCCCAGGAGTACGCGATGACCGGCTGCTCGCCGGAGCGAATAAGTTGGCGCGTTCCCAACCCATCTTGGCGCCAAAGCAGGCGTTCGCGTCCCGCAGCAGGTGGTAGACGGGGGATCGGCGGAAGGACCAGGCGGTCTCCAGCTCGCCGTTCGGCCACGCGATCGCGTAGTGCAGCCCGAGCACCTCGCCGACCCGGTCGCGCAGCTACCGCGAGTTGCCGTTGAACGCCGCGAACCTGCGGATGTCCACGGTGGTCTGGTCCATGTCCGGCTGGCCTTCGGTGATCCACCGAGCGAGCGCCATGCCGATACCGCCGGCCGAGGCGATGCCCACCGAGTTCAGCCCGGCAGCGACGAAGAAGCCGCCGAGCTCGGCGGCCTGGCCGAGGATGAACTCGTTGTCAGACGTGAAGCTCTCCGGGCCGTTGTAGAACTTGCGGATCCCCGCCTCGGCCAGGGCGGGGATCCGGTGCACAGCGCTGTCCATCAGGATGCCGAAGTGCTCCCAGTCCTCGTCAAGCAGCTGGAACTCGAACGGGTGCGGCAGGGGATCGGGCGACACCCACGGCTTGGCTACCGGCTCGAAGCCGCCGACCACGAGGCCGCCAGTCTCCTCCTTGAAGTAGGTGTAGCCGTCCGGGTCCCGCAGCACCGGCGGGTCCGCATGCACGCCATCCAACTTCTCGGTCACCACGTAGAAGTGCTCGGCCGAGTGCAGCGGCACGGTGACGCCTGCCATCGCGCCGACTTGCTTCGCCCACTGGCCGGCGCAGTTCACGACGATCTCAGCGCCGATTTCCCCGTGATCGGTGCGGACGCCGGTCACCCGGCCACGCTCGGCGGTAATCCCGGTCACCCGGACCCGCTCGCGGATGACAGCGCCGCGCTGCCGGGCGCCGCGCGCGAGCGCCGCCGTCAGGTCGACCGGATCCGCCCGGCCGTCGCCGGGCAGCCAGATCGCGCCCTGCAGGTCGGCGACCCCCATGATCGGGTAGCGCGCGGCCGCGGCCGCGGGGCTGAGCAGCTCGCACTCGATGCCAAGCGCCTGCGCGCTGGCCGCGTCCGGCGCAGCGTCTCCATCCGGTCGGCCGTTCTGGCCACGGTCAGCCCGCCGCACCTGTGGAAGCCAGTAGCCTGGCCGGTCCCGGCCTCGAGCTGCTCATACAGCCGGGTCGAGTACTGCACGAGCCGGGTGACGGCCTCGGACGCGCGCAACTGGCCGACCAGCCCGGCGGCGTGCCAGGTGCTGCCGCAGGACAGCTTGCCCTGCTCAAGCAGCAGCACGTCGCGCCAGCCAAGCGCAGCGAGGTGGTAGGCAACACTGAGGCCGATGACCCCGCCCCCGATGATCACGACCTGGGCCTGGCTCGGCATGGGGGTCACCGCTTCCGCCTTCGCGGAGTCGGTCGTCGGCACGCCGTCATCGGTCAGTCCTCATCCACTACGTCCGTGAGCAGGTCGTCGTAAGCGGCGCTGGTGAAGCCGCTGGCTGCCGACTCGAAGCGCTCCATCGCCCAGGACCAGAAGTCGAAAGCGAGCGGGCTTGACGCCTGCTGGATCGCTCCCCACAGCGTCCAGCCGTACCGGGACACGAGGCTGAACAGCCGGGCCCGCGCGATCCGGCTGCGGCGCGGCTGGCCGTAGTAGCGACTGACGAGGTCGGCGACGGCGTCAGCGTCCAGGCCGCACTCGCCCGCGATGTTGCCAAGCTCGAAGCAGGGATCGTTGTTCCCTGAGTACTCGTAGTCGATCAGCCAGATCCGCTCGCCGTTGTCGATGAAGTTCGCGGCGAGCAGGTCGTTATTGCACGGCACGGTGCCCTCGTCCCTGACGGCGAGCGCCGCGCGGGCGGCGGTGTCTGGCGGCGGTGTCTGGCGGACTGCAGCGCATCGTAGCCAGGCGGCAGAGCGATCCGCGCGGCGGCTGCCGTCGCGTAGTACCGGGCGTGCACCTCGAACATGTCGAAGTCACAGACGAACCGGCGGGCCGCGTGCAGCGCGCGGCACGCGATCCGATCGAGCGTGGCCGGCTTGGCGACATCGGCATTGGTCAGCGTCCTGCCGTCGAGGAACCCGAGCACGAGCACCCGGTCGGCCGGCCGGTACTCGATCACGGGAGCGCCCACGCCCGCCGCGGCCGCGATCAGCGAGTTGCGGTACTCATGGTCGCGGTCAATCGCGAGGAGCTGACCGCCATCGGCGAAGAGCCTGGCGACGAACACCCCGTCCGGCGTCGTCACCTTGAAGTTCCGGTTCGTCAGCCCGCCCGGCAGCGGGATCACCTGGCGCGGCTGGCGGGCCAGGCTTGGCACCCGGGCTAGCCCGGTAATTCGCACATGGGTGTAGATCAACTTCGGGGGCGCGTGGACGGCTGTCATGGCGGGTGGGTCGGGTCAACGCCGAGGAGGTCGAGTAGCCGGGCCTGGAGGGGGTCTGGCCTGATGACCTGGGCTGGCGTGGTGGCGGTGGCGGGGATCAGCTGCATGCTGGCCAGGGCGGTGAGGATGAGCCGCCCGGTCGGTCGGGCTGGCTGCCGGTTGTACAGTCCGTCGATCTTGGTCTGGGGGGCGAGGTTGCGGCGGGCCTGGCGTTCGATCAGGCAGAAAATGAGCAGGGCGAGGCTGATGACGGTGATCAGGGCGGCGATCCTGCGGTTGTTGTGCAGGAATACCGGGGCGACGGCCAGGGTCCTTTGAGGTTGCCGTAGCGGCGTTCGACGGCTTCCTGGCCTTTGTAGCGCAGCAGCACCTGGCTGGCGGTGACGTCGGCGTTCAGGTTGGTGAGCAGCGCGTACCAGCCGCCGGTGGCGGCTTCGGCGTCGATGGCGTCCTGGTCGAACCACCAGGTCAGGGCTGGCTTGCCGGGTCCGCTGCTGCCGGAGCCATGCCAGCTGCCGGCCGGCGCGGTCGCTGCGCCGGCGGTGCCGAGGGTGTAGCGCAGGTAGGGGCTGACCTTGCGGGCCGCGGCGATCTGGGTGAGGCGGCTGGTGACGGCCTGCTCGTCGGGGTAGAACCGGCCGCCAGGGCCGGAGACCAGGCGGCGGAGATCGTCTTGGGCGCGGGCGAGTTTCTTGTCCCGGGCGGCGGCGGCGCCGTGCTCGCGGGCGGTGGAGTGCACGAAGATGCGGCGCAACGTGATCGGCGGGTCGCTTTTGCGCCTGGAGTTACGGATCGTAAACGGCTGGTCGTCTTCCAGCACGTGCCAGGGGCCGGCCTGATCGGGGCGCTTGCCCGCATCGCGCTGGGCAGCATAGTCGGCCTCGGTGGCGCGGGCCAGGTCGCAGGCGGCCAGCTCGGCGGCTTTCACATACAGTTTCGAGGCGGGCGCCAGGAACGTGCAGCGTGCTTTGACGACAGCGGCGGCGTTGTCGTAGCTGATCAGCCTGGAGTCGCCGATCAGCAGGAAGCCCCGGGTCCCGGCGATCTTCTTCAATGCGGTCATCGCGCCGGTCACCTGGCTGACCTCGGCGGCGCCGCCGTCGCAGGCCCGGTGCCAGACGGGGATCCCGCCGTCGCCGGCGGCGGCGATCCCGGCCTGGATCTGCAGCAGGTCGGTCCGGCGGTCCCTGGGGTGGCCCTAGCGCGGCGCGGCGTAATCCTCATCGGCGTCGTCATAGGCGCCGTGCAGCGAGAAGCTGGTCATGTCCCAGTGCAGCTGGCTGACGTCAATGCCGGATTCGGTGGTCGCGGACCGCGATTCCGGAGGTGATCTGCTCCAGGTACGGGGCGATCGCATCCAGGGTGCGGCCGGGCTTGTCGTCGTTGAGGGCGGCGGCCCGGATGCCGAGGACCTCTTCCACCGCCCAGCCGCGGGCCCAGTCCTGCACGCGGACCAGCGGGGGCAGGCGAGGTGAGCCGGTTGCAGATCAGCGCCTCGACGGCCTGCCCGGCGGTTATGGTGGCCAGCTCGCGGACCGGCGCCAGCTCATCGATGACGCGGGCGATGCCGGCCCGGCGGCAGAAGGCGGCGATGACCGGCAGCGAGCCGAGCATCTTGTCCCGCCGTTCGCGCGGATCGGCGTAGGCCAGCCCCGGAGGCGAGGGAGCCGGCCGGCGGGGCGCCATCACCGCGCCGCCGCCGGGGCTGCGC
>JBOHCP010000086.1:0-11856 GCA_050698875.1 Streptosporangiaceae bacterium
CCTCAGGCTCGAGCGCGGTGTTGTCGATGATCGTGGTGCCCGGCGCCAGCGAGGCCGCCATGATCAGGTTCTCGGTGCCGGTGTGCGACGGCGTGTCCAGGTACAGGTGCGCGCCGCGCAGTCGATCGGCCTTGATCCGGATGACGGTGTCGCCTTCCTCGACGATGGCGCCGAGCCGGGCGAACCCGCGGTAGTGGAAGTCCAGGCTGCGGGTGCCGAGGTTGCAGCCGCCGACACCCTCGATGGTGGCCTCGCCGAGCCGGTGCAGCAGGGCCGGCACGAACAGCACCGAGCCACGGAACCGGCGGGCGATCTCGGCGGGCAGCACCGAGCTCGTGAGGTCGGAGGCGTCGACAACGAGAGTGTGCTCCGCCTCGTGGAACTTGACCACGGCCCCGAGGGCCTGAGCGAGCTCCACGGCGCGCCGGACGTCTTCGATCACCGGGACGTTACGCAGGACCGTGCGGCCCTTCTCCGCCAGCAACGAGGCAGCGATCATCTTCAGCGCGGCGTTCTTGGCGCCTTGCACGAAGACGGTGCCCTGGAGCGGATTGCCGCCCCGGACGATATAGCGGGAATCTGGGCCGCTCGTCGCCATATGGATGGAACTCCCGTCGGTTAGCTGCATCGCGCGGCCTCCCCGGTGCTCCCGGTCCCCTGCCCGTGCAGGCGGCCGACAACCACCATCGGAGTTGCCCGGTTGTGGTGACGTCCAGTATTCCACCGCTATCGCGCCCCCCAGACCATGACGGCAGTGTTACGTAACGTAACTGAGAGCACTCGCAATGTGACTAAAGAGGGCTACCGATATCAGCGCCAGCGCAGCCCGGTGATACGCTCATACGCCGCTACGTACGTCTGCCGGGTTTGCTCGACTATTTCGTCCGGAAGGGCCGGCGGCGCTGCTCCGCTGCCGGGATCCCAGCCGGAAACTGGCGACGTCAGCCAGTCCCGGACGAACTGCTTGTCAAAAGAAACCTGGCTGCGGCCCGGCTGCCACGACTCGGCCGGCCAGAACCGCGAGGAGTCCGGGGTCAGCACCTCGTCCGCCAGTCGCAGCGTCCCGGTGGCGTCAAATCCGAGCTCGATCTTGGTGTCAGCGACGATGATGCCGCGCTCGGCGGCCAGGCTGGCCCCGCGCCGGTACACCGCGAGCGTGATCCTGGCCAGTTCAGCGGCGGTGTCCTCGCCCACCAGCGTGGCCAGCTCGGACGCGGTCAGATTCTGGTCGTGCTCACCCTGCCGAGCCTTGGTGTCCGGGTCGAAGATCGGCTCTGGCAGCCGTGATCCGTCGGTCAGCCCCGGCGGCAGCTCAATGCCGGCCACGACGCCGTCGCGACGGTAGTCGGCCAGCCCGGTGCCGGTCAGGTAGCCGCGAGCCACACACTCCACCGGCACCATCGACAGCGGCCGGCAGGCCATGGCGCGGCCCGCAAACTCGGGCGGGACCGGCGCGTCGACGAGATGGCTCGGAACGACGTCGGCGAGTCGGCTGAACCACCAGAGGGAAAGCTGGGTCAGGATTTTGCCTTTCTCCGGGATCGGCGTTTCCAGCACGTAGTCAAACGCGGAGATCCGGTCCGTGGCCACCAGCAGCAATATGCCGTCAGCGGTCTGATAGAGCTCCCTGACCTTGCCCGAGTAGATGTGCCGCAGTCCTGGCGTCATACCAGCTTTTCCAGCCGTTCGAAGACCCCGCCGAGTCGGCGGACGTAGTGCTCCGGCGTGCAGATCTCGTCCAGCCGAGCCTCGTCGAGCTTGACGTCGCGGCTGTCGGCCTGCGCGCGCAGCGTGTCCCGGAACGGCACCTCGGACTGCCAGGTGGCCATGGCCGCGCCCTGCACCAGGGAGTACGCGTCCTCCCGCGACATCCCCGCCGACACCAGCTCCAGCAGCACGGCGGAGGTGTAAATGAGGCCGTGGCCTGACTCGAGGTTTGCCAGCATCCGCGCTGGGTTCACCGTCAGGCCTTCCATGATCCAGGTGGTCTCGGCCAGCAGGTAGTCCGTGGCAATGGCGGTGTCTGCCAGCGCGACCCGCTCGGTCGAGGAATGGGAGATGTCCCGTTCGTGCCAGAGCGCGATGCCCTCCATGACCGGCACGACCTCTGCCCGCACCACCCTCGCCAGCCCGCAGACCCGCTCGGCCCGGACCGGGTTGCGCTTGTGCGGCATGGCCGAAGAGCCCTTCTGACCAGCCGCGAACGGCTCGGCGAGCTCGCTCACCTCGGTCCGCTGGCCGTGCCTGACCTCCAGCGCGATCGCGTCGCAGACGCTGGCGATGAGCGCCAGCACGGCCGCCCATCCAGCGATCCCGTCCCGCATCACCACCTGGGTGGCCACGTCGGCGGGCCGCAGGCCCAGCTCGCCCAGCACGTCCGACTCGATGCCGGGGTCGATGTTGGAGTAGGTGCCGACCGCACCGGACAGCTTCCCGACGGCCACCGCCTGCCGCGCCCGCAGCAGCCGGTCGCGGCACCGGTGGACGGCGAAGGCGAAGTCGGCGACCCGGTGGCCCCACACATCGGGCTCGGCGTGGATGCCGTGCGTCCGGCCGACCCGCAGGGTGGCCCGGTGCCGCAGCGCGTGCTCGCGCAGCACGTGCAGCAGCCTCTCGCACCGGGCGGTCAGCAGGTCGGTCGCCTGCGTGAGCTGGATCGCCAGCCCGGTGTCCACCAGGTCCGAGGAGGTCAGCCCGTAGTGGACGTACGCGGCTGCCTCGCGCGGGGTGGTGTTGTTGGCCCAGCCGGTCAGGAACGCGATCACGTCGTGCCCGGTGACGGCCTCCAGTGCGGCCACCGCCTCCGGCGTCGGCGGCGTGGCGGCCGCCACGGGCCCGACCGCATCCGCGGGAACCGTGCCCGCCTTCGCCTGCGCGGCCAGCACCGCCGTCTCGACCTGGCACCACAGCTCGTACTTGTGCGCCTCGCTCCAGACGTGACCCATCTCCGGCAGCGTGTAGCGGTCTATCACTCCTCTATCCTGCCGCACCGCCGCGAGCCTGATCGCTGGCAGGAGGCCGGCGCCGGGCCGGCCAGCGCCAGGTGGGCCACCATCCGTCCTGCCCGCGGTCAGCAACGCCGCCGCCAGGATGGGACAACGACGGCGAGCTGGACATCGAGCCCGGCGGACACGCCCACCGCTGGGGTGGCGAGCAGGAGTGCGGCCGCGGCAGCGCGGAACCTGACCGGGCCGGTGCCGAGCGCGCTTGAGGATGCCGTTCCCGGCCAGGAACAGGCTTGCGCCAGCGGCGAGGATGGCGGCCTGCCCGACCCCGGTCGCCGACCCGTAGCCCCGGTCGCAAGCACTGACGCGGACGCCAGCTGCGTGAGGGTGAACGCCAAGACCAGGTCGAAGAAAGTTCTCCAGGGGTGCTGACCCGCAGCTCGGGCTCGGCTCGGTCATCCGCCCGATCCGGCGGCTGCCCCGGCTGCCCGGTGGCGGCCGCGCTGTCCGTCATGCCTCCGGGCGGCTGGCGGGTGCGGGCTCGGCGGCGATGTCGCTGCGGCACCAGCCACCGGGCATGGTGATCAGCGCGGCCGCTTGATACGCCAGGGCCCTGGCCGCGGCTACGTCGTCGCCGGTGCCAACGACGTTGAGGACCCGGCCACCGCTCGCGGTGATCCGGCCGGCGCCGTCGCGGGCGGTCCCGGCGTGCAAGACGTAGCTGCCGGGAACGCGGCTTGCTTCGGCCAGGCCGCCGATCGCCGCACCGCGGACCGGGCTGGCCGGGTATCCCTCGGCGGCGATCACCACCGTGACGGCCGCACCGGGCAGCCAGCTCAGGGGCGCGGCGGCTGCCAGGTCGCCGCCCGCGCACGCGGCCAGCAGGCCCGCCAGCGGAGTGTCAAGCCGGTCGAGCACGACCTGGGTCTCCGGGTCGCCGAACCGGGCGTTGAACTCGACCACCCGCAACCCGCGCGAGGTCAGGCTGAGCCCGGCATACAGCAGCCCGCTGTACGGTCTGCCGATCCTGCTCAGCTCGGCCAGGGCGGGCCTGACCACCTCGGTCAGCGTCTGCTCGACCAGGTCCGCCGGTGCCCACGGGAGCGGCGCATAGGCCCCCATGCCGCCCGTGTTCGGCCCGGCGTTCCCGTCCTGAGCCCTCTTATAGTCCTGCGCCGGCAGCAGCGCGACGGCGGTGACGCCATCAGCCAGCGCGAAGACTGACACTTCCGGACCGTCGAGGAACTCCTCGATGACGACGGTGCCGCTGGCACGGGCGTGCCGTAGCGCCTCGGCGCGGTCGGTCGTGACCACGACGCCCTTGCCCGCAGCGAGCCCGTCGGCCTTCACCACGTAGGGCGGCCCGAACCGCGCCAGTGCCGCGTCGGCTTCCGGCTCGGTCCGGCAGGTCAGCGCCGCCGCCGTCGGGACCCCGGCCGCCGTCATCACCTGCTTGGCGAATGACTTCGAGCCCTCGATCATCGCGGCACCCTGGCCCGGGCCGAAGCACCGCACGCCCGCGTCCCGCAGCGCGTCGGCGACGCCCGCGACCAGCGGGGCCTCCGGGCCGATGACGACGAGGTCGGCGCTGAGCTTCCGGGCCAGCGCGGTTACCTCGGTAGGGTCGGTGGCTGCGACATCGTGCAACTCCGCGATCTCGCCGATGCCGGGATTGCCGGGTGCCGCGTGCAGGTGCGTGACGTCGCCGTCCCGGGCCAGCCCCCTGGCCAGCGCGTGCTCACGGCCGCCTGACCCGAGGACCAGTACTCGCACGGCCCAGAGCCTACCGGCTCGACCGGCAGCCGCTCGGTCCGTTCCGGCGCGGCGCAGCGGCCCAGGTGCCCGTGCGGTCCGGGCCGGCGGAGGTCCAGCCATCAGCCTGCGCAACCCGGTGATGCCGATGGCGGCGCAGCAGGCCGCGCCCGGCAGTTCGACGGCGACCGCCACCAGCGAGGCAAGCTCGCCGCCTCCTGGTGGCCTAGCCGCACCGAGGGATCTGGCCATCGCCGGCCCGCTCCGGCCTGCCAGCCCGCCCGGTCAGCCTCAGAGCACGTCGCGCAGTTGCACTGTCTGGTCGCGGCGCGGGCCGACGCCGATGGCGGCAACCGGCGCGCCGATCAGGTCCTCGACGGCCCGCACGTAGCGCTCGGCGTTCTTGGGCAGGTCGGCGACGTCCCGCGCCGCCGAAATGTCCTCCCACCAGCCATCCAGGTACTCATACACGGGCGTGGCGTGGTGGAACTCGGTCTGGGTCATCGGCACCTCGTCGTGCCGGGTGCCGTGTACGTCGTAGGCGACGCAGACCGGGATCTTCTCCAGCCCGGACAGGATGTCGAGCTTGGTGACGAAGTAGTCGGTGAGGCCGTTCACTCTGGTCGCGTATCGGGCGATCACCGTGTCCAGCCAGCCGGTCCGGCGCGGCCTGCCGGTCGTCGTGCCGTACTCGCCCCCGGTCTTGCGGAGCCACTCGCCGCGATCGTCGGTGAGCTCGGTGGGGAACGGGCCCGCCCCGACCCGGGTGGTGTACGCCTTGAGTATCCCCATCACCCGAGTGATCCGCGTCGGGCCGATGCCCGAGCCGGCGCAGGCACCGCCCGCCGTCGGGGAGGACGACGTGACGAACGGGTAGGTGCCGTGATCGACGTCAAGCAGCGTTGCCTGGGCGCCCTCGAGCAGCACCACCTGGCCGTTATCCAGCGCCTTGTTGAGTACGAGGCCGGTATCGGCTATGTACCTGCCGAGGCGGTCAGCGAACGCGAGGTACTGCTCGGCGACGCGGTCGGCGTCGATGCCGCGCCGGTTGTACACCTTGGCCAGGACCTGGTTCTTCTCCCGCAGCACCAGCTCAAGCTTCTGCCGCAGGATGCCGGGGTCGAACAGATCCTGAATCCGAATGCCGACCCGCGCCGCCTTGTCGCTGTAGGCCGGCCCGATGCCCCGCCCGGTGGTGCCGATCCGCGCGTCGCCCAGGTAGCGCTCGGTGACCTTGTCGAGCGCAACGTGGTGCGGCATGATCAGGTGCGCGTCGGCGGAAATCAGCAGCCGGTCCCGCCAGGCGCCGCGCTCCGTCAGGCCGTCGATCTCGGCGAGCAGCACCTCCGGGTTGATCACGACACCGTTGCCGATGACCGAGGTGGCGTGGTCGGACAGCGCGCCCGACGGCAGCAGGTGCAGGGCGTAGCTCTCGTCTCCGATGACAACGGTGTGGCCCGCGTTGTTGCCGCCCTGATAGCGCACCACGTAATCGACCCGGTCGCCGAGCAGGTCGGTGGCCTTGCCCTTGCCCTCGTCACCCCACTGCGCGCCGACGATCACGATGGCGGGCATGTGACAGTCCTCCCGTAACAGGACGAAAGCCCCTGGGCCTGCGTCATTGCGGATCGCTGCAAGCGCGGCACAGGGGCTCTTGCAGTCAGATGCTACCGGAGCGACCTGCCAGCGGTCAGGACCGCAGCGCCGCCACGGCGGTCAGGACCGCAGCGCCGCGACGGCGGCCGGGCTGGCGTCGGCGAGGAACTCGCGGCAGCGGACGGCCTCGTCCTCCTCACCAATGGCCGCGGCCGCGACCGCGAGCGCGTGCAGGGCGCGCAGGAACCCCTGGTTCGGCTCGTGCTCCCACGGCACCGAACCGTGCCCACGCCAGCCTGCCCGGCGCAACTGGTCAAGGCCGCGGTGATAGCCGGTCCTGGCGAACGCGTACGCGGTCACCGGCTCGTCGGCCGAGAGCGCGCGCTCGGCCAGCGCCGCCCAGGCGGCACAGTACTGGGGGAACCGTCCCGCGGCCTCGGCCAGATCGCCGGCCCCGGCCAGCGCGGCGGCGGCATCCTCGTCGGCTGGCAGGTAGGTGGCCTGCGGACCACCGAGCAGGTTCTCGTGCATCGGCAAGCTCTCGCTTTCAGGCGTGCTTGCCGGCCGAGAGCAGGTCCTCGCAGGCGTGCACGACGCGCGCAGTCATGGCCTCCTCGGCCGCCTTCCCCCAGCTACGGGGGTCGTATGCCTTCTTGCTGCCGACCGCGCCGTCCACCTTAAGCACCCCGTCGTAGTTGGTGAACATGTGCCCGGCGACGGGCCGCGTGAACGCGTACTGGGTGTCGGTGTCGACGTTCATCTTGATCACGCCGTAGCCGATGGCCTCGCGGATATCGGCCAGGTCTGATCCGGATCCGCCATGGAAGACAAGGTCGAATGGCTTGTCTTTGCCGTACTTGGCCCCGACTGCGTTCTGGATGTCCTTCAGGATCGAGGGCCGCAGCTTGACGTGCCCCGGCGCGTACACGCCGTGCACATTGCCGAACGTGGCCGCCAGGATGTAGCGGCCGCGCTCGCCGAGGCCCAGTGCCTCCGCCGTGGCCAGCGCGTCCTCGGGCGTGCTGTAGAGCTTCTCGTTGATCTCGCCGACGATGCCGTCCTCCTCGCCGCCGACGACCCCGATCTCCATCTCCATCACCACGCGCGCCGCCGCGCACCGGTCGAGCAACTCCGACGCGATCTTCAGGTTTTCCTGGAGCGGTACGGCCGAGCCGTCCCACATGTGGGACTGGAACAGCGGCTCGTCGCCACGGGCTACGCGGTCAGCGGAGATCTCCACGAGCGGCCGCAGGTAGCCGTCAAGCTTGTCCTTAGGGCAGTGGTCGGTGTGCAGGGCCACGTTGACCGGATACCTCGCGGCCACCACGTGGGCAAACTGGGCCAGCGCGACCGCGCCAGTCACCATGTCCTTGACTGCCTGGCCAGACAGGTACTCCGCGCCGCCCGTGGACACCTGAATGATGCCGTCGCTCTCCGCTTCGGCGAAGCCACGCAGGGCGGCGTTGAGGGTCTGGCTCGAGGTGACGTTGATCGACGGGTAAGCGAAGCCGTGCTCTTTCGCGCGGTCGAGCATCTGCCCGTACACCCCTGGCGTCGCAATCGGCATGGCAGGCGGTCCTCTCCAGACGTGAGTCAGTGTCAGTATCGCCGAGCTAGCAGGCACGCCCAACTCCACCGGCCCAGTTAGCCGCTTTAGCAGGTTCGGGACAGAGACGGGTCTACTCTCAGAGCATGGGACGCCACGATGCGGACCCTGCCGGGGGGCGTAGATACACCGGAGTTGTGCTGGTGTCCGTGCTGGTCGCGGTCATGCTGATCGTCGGCATTCTGGCGCTTCGCGCGTTGTCGCACGCCTGACCGCTAGGCGACGCCGAGATCATCCAGCTCGAACGCCGCCAGGTAGGGCAGGCCACGCTCGGCGATCCGTGGCCTGGCGCCGCGCTCCACCACGACGGCCACGCCGACGACCTCGGCGCCGGCCTCGTGCAGCGCGTCCACGGCGGTGAGCACGGAACTGCCGGTTGTGGACGTGTCCTCTACCGCCAGCACCCGTCGCCCGGCCACGTCCGGGCCCTCGATCCGGCGCTGCAGCCCGTGCGCTTTCTCGGTCTTGCGCACCACGAAGGCATCGAGCTTGAGGCGCCGCGCCGCCGCTGCGTGCAGCATCGCGGTGGCGACGGGGTCGGCCCCCAGGGTAAGGCCGCCGACGGCGTCGTAGGACAGGTTCGCGGTGGCATCCAGCATGACGCGGCCGGCGATGGGGGCCGCCTCGCCGTCGAGGAGAACCCGGCGAAGGTCGATGTACCAGTCGGCGCGCTGTCCCGAGGACAAGATGACCTCACCGTGGACGATGGCGAGCCGCCTGATGAGGGTCAGCAGCGCGGCTCGGTCCGCTGCCGGATCGGCGGTCACGACTGCCGAGCTTACCGGCGAGGGTTGCCCGCGGCCGGGCGAACCCGACCGCTCGGGCGGCCGGGTGGGGCATTGATGGCTACCTGGTAGGTTCTGCGGGCCGGGCGGCAGGTTGGTAGGCAGCCGCCCGCCGAGATACGCATATGAGCTGAACAAGCGGCAGGAAGGCGGTCTGGCGGATACGTCCGTGATCCGCGCTATCTGCCACGGCTGCTCTGCCGCGCTGGTAACGTCACGCGCAAGGGAAGGACGGTGTCGCGTTGGATCGCTGCGCGCTGTTCGTGGACGCAAGTTATGCGCTGGGGGACGGCACGCTCGCAGTTCACGGCACTCGCAATCGTGACTCGGTTTCCTGGGATTATGCGGGCTTGCTGAAGTTGCTCGGCGGTCTGGCCAGGGACCGGACGGGCCTGCCGCTGCTGCGCTGCTACTGGTATGACGTCGCCGCCGCCGGTAGCCGGGCGGCCGAGCACGACACTCTGGCCGACGTGCCCGGAGTCAAGCTCCGGCTGAGCAAGGCTCGGCCTAGTCGCAGGGAGGGCGTCGAGGCGGAGATGCGCAAGGATCTGACGGCACTTGCGCGGAACCATTCGGTGAGCGATGTGATCATCGTCAGCGCCGAGGAGGACCTCGCCCCGGCGATCGCGGAGGTGCAGGAATTCGGCGTCCGAACGGTGCTGCTGCACATCGGCGCCGAGGGCAGCTGGGCGGGATCGCGCGCCCTACGCCAGGAGTGCGACGACGTCATCGAAGTCTCGTCCGGCCACCTCCGCCCCTTCGCTGAGCTCATCGTCGGCGCGGAGCCTCAGCTCAGCGGCGCCGGTTACGGCGAGCAGATGGTGAGCTCGGGCGCCCTCGGCGCGCCACAGCCGGTGATCGGCGCGTCCGGGCCGCGGCTCTTCGCATCTCCGGTACCCGCTGGGTATGAGCGGGCACCCCAGCTGATGGCGGCTGGCGGCCAGAGCGAGCACCGGCGTGACCTTGTGGCCAGCGCGGACGTTGCTAGCTTCGCCGCAGCGCGGCACGGCGATCTCGCCCGCAGCGGGTCGGTTCAGCAGGCACCGGACGGACAGTCTGCGCAGCCGGCGCAGCTCGCGCCCGCGGCTCAGTACCATCAGGCACGTGACGCAATGGCAGCCGTGCTTCCGCCTGCCGGCGAGGTCGGCTTCGGCCAGGCGGCGTTCGCCGGACAGAACGCGACGCTGGCGGCCAACGGCCACGGCGGCGGCCAGCAGGGCGTGGCGCTGTCCCACCTGCCAGGCCAGGCCAGCGGGGGCGCCCCCGGCATGGGCAACGGCTTCGCCCAGGCCGGGCTGCCCGGACCTGCGGGCATCGCGCCCGCGAACTGCGGGCCTGGCGGCGTGGCGGGAATCGGCCCCGAGGCCACCAACGGAGCGTCCGCGGGGGTTACCCGGCCGGGCCTTTCGCAGAGCAGCGTGGCCGCCGGCGGCCCGAGCCAGCCCGGACTCGGCAGCGCTCAGATCGGCGCCGGACCGGTCGGCCTCGGGCAGCAGCAGGGGTTCCCGGCACCGGGCCAGGGCATGCCGCACCCGCAACTGGCCGCGCAACCGCAGCAGGATGTCGGTCAGCAGCCGCTGGCACAGGCGCTGCAGCCTGGCGTGGGTCAGCAGCCTGGCGTGGGTCAGCAGCCTGGCGTGGGTCAGCAGCCTGGCGTGGGTCAGCAGCCTGGCGTGGGTCAGCAGCCTGGCCTGGGTCAGCAGCCTGGCGTGGGTCTGCCGCCGGGCCAGGGCCTGGCGGTGCAGCCCGGTGCTCACCGGCACGCGGGCGGCGGATCCCAGGGCCAGAACGGCCTGATGCCCCTCGACCCGCAGCGGCCACCGCTTCCGGGGCGCCAGCTTCCCGCGGGCAACGGCCTGCCCTATGGCCAGGATCAGCGCATGCCCTATGGCGGCCAGCCGCAGCAGCCTCAGTTCGGCGGGTCGGCCAGCCAGCAGCTATATACGCCGGCCGGCTACGGCATTCAGCCAGCCCAGCTGGCTGCCCCGTCGCTGTCCGTCGGCGACGCCGTCCAGTCGGCGCACGCCGAGGGCTTTGGGTTCGGTGAGGCGGTGGCGAGAGACGCGCCGGCGCTGTGGCTGGAGGCCGTGCTCGCCCGCAAGCCGCGAATGCCCTCCGATCTGGAGGCGAGGCTGCTGCAAGGCTCTGCGCTGCCGATCGACTCGCTCCTGCACGACGAGGTGCGGCACGCACTGCGGCGCGGATTCTGGGACGCGCTCGAGCGGTCCCGGCACTAGCGCCGGTCGGCCGCAAAGGTACCTTTGCGTACCCAGGATCGGCAGCAAGTTCCCTTCAGAGCCTTTATCGGCATTCCGTTCGCTGCCGCAATCGCCGCCAATCCCGGATACCTTAGTCACGTGCCATCACTAAACCGCGAGATATTCGATTCGCTCGAATTTGACGCGGCGGCCAGCGGTGAGCACACAGCAGCGGCAAGGGAGATGACCCGGCTGGCGACGATCGGCACCGAGACGGCTGCGATGCCACGGGCCGAGGCATACCTGCGGGCCGGCGACCAATGGCTGCTGGCGGATGAGCCGGCCGAGGCTGCGGACTGGTTCCGGCGGGCGTTCGCGGACGGCGGGTCCGTCTCCGTCGATCCGCGAGTCGGTCTCGCTCGGGCCCTGTTCCAGCTGGGCCGCCAACGCGAGGCCCAGGAGCTGATGAGCAGCCTGAAGGCCGAACGCACACCCGACCCGAGAACCTGCGACCTCGCGGCGGAATTGCTCGTCGACAGCGGTGACCTGGCCGGTGCCATGGACTGGGCGACCACCGGAGTGGAACTGTGCCTCGCCGTCGGCCAGGAAGCCGGGCGGGCCGGAGAGCACCCGGAATTGCGGTTGCTGCTCCGGCTGCGCTACCGCATCCGCAATGACCTCGGGCTGCCCGAGGACGGCTACGATGCGCTGCTCGACGAGACCTAGCCGCTCCAGGAACCGCAGCCCCGGCGGCGGCTAGCTCGAATGCCCGCCGCCGCCGTCCGCTAGCAAGCTTGGGTGGTTGTGGTCTTTGATTTTGAGTCAAGTCTGGTGTTTTCCGGTCGGTTTTGCCGGCTTGATGGCCGCGGGGGTCAGGCGGCGAGGCCGGCTTGGGTGGCGAGGTCGTCGATCGCGCGGGTGCAGGCGCGGCTGGCGGCGGCGAGGCCGGGATCGGCGGGGCTGGCGAGGCGGGC
>JBOHCP010000087.1:0-11770 GCA_050698875.1 Streptosporangiaceae bacterium
GGCGCGGACGGCGCGGTCACGGCGGCGGCCGGCCTGGCTGCCGCCACTGCCGGCGACCCGGACCAGGCGAGGCTGGCGAGCAGCGGGTGAGGGTGCTCGTGCTGCGCTGCCCGGACCTGCTGGCGGACGAGGGACCGAGAGAGGGCAGCGCCCGGGCCTTCGAGCCGGTGGTCGCGCTCGCCGAGGAGTTCTGCCCGCACGTGGAGGTGTTGCGGCCGGGGGTCTGCGCCATCCCGGCGCGCGGCCCGGCGCGCTACTTCGGTGGCGAGGCCGAGCTGGCCGCGGAGCTCGCCACTGCGGTGAACCTGGCCGGTTACCACTGTCAGGTGGGGGTCGCCGACGGCCTGTTCGCCGCCGGGCTGGCGGCCCGCGCCGGGCCGGGCGGGCTGGTGGTCCCGGCGGGGGAGACGCCGGAGTTCCTGGCCAGGTTCCCGGTCGGGGTGCTGGGCATGCCCGAGCTGTGCGAGCTGCTGCCCCGGCTGGGCATCGAGACGCTTGGCCAGCTGGCCGGTCTGCCGCCTGCGGAGGCGGTCAGCAGATTCGGGCCGCCGGGGGAGCTGGCGGGCCGGCTGGCCCGCGGGCTTGACCCGCGCCCGCTGATCCCGCGGCCGCCGTCGGCCGACCTGTCCGCGGCGATGGAGTTCGACCCGCCTGCCCGGCAGTCCGAGCCGGTGATCTTCGCGGCCAAGGCGCTGGCCGATCAGATGCACGACCGGCTGGCGGCCGGCGGGTTCGGCTGCGTCCGGGTCCGGGTGGAGGTGCGCTACTCAGGCGGCGCGCAGGTCAGCCGGATGTGGCGGCACGACGGGCTGCTGTCGGCGCTGGCGGTGGCCGAGCGCGTCCGCTGGCAGCTCGACGGCCGGCCGGCCACCCAGCCGGGCGGCCCGGCCCCGGCCGGCGACGACGGCGAGCTAGGCGGCGTCACCCTGTTGCGGCTGGTTCCCGACCAGCTGGTGCGCGCGACCGGGCGTCAGCTGGCGCTGTGGGGTGACGCGGTCGTGAGCGATCGGGTGGCCCGCGCGGCCATCCGGGTGCAGGCGATGCTCGGCCACGAGCGCGTGACCCGGCCGGTGCCGGCCGGGGGTCGCCGGCCAGCCGAGCAGGTGCTGCTCGTGCCGTTCGGTGACGCCGGGGTGCCGCAGCGCCCGGCGGACCGTCCCTGGCCGGGGCAGATCCCGGCTCCGTCGCCCGCCACCGTGTACCCCGCGCCGCGGCCGGCCAGTGTGACCGACTCCGCCGGCGAGGTCGTGTCGGTCGGCGGGCGGGCCGGGCTGTCCGCGGCCCCGGCCCGGTTGTCGGTCGATGGCGGCCCGGCCCGCCCGGTCACCGCGTGGGCCGGACCGTGGCCGGTCACGCAGCGCTGGTGGGATCCGCCGCAGGCCTGCCGCCAGGCCAGGTTCCAGCTCGTTACCGATGACGGCCACGCCTGGCTGGCCGCGCTCCAGGATGGCCGCTGGCAGATCGAGGCCAGCTACGACTGAACCATGCAACGCCGCCGGCCGCACGGTGCGCCGGCGCACTACCCTGGTCGGGCCCGGCCGGCTGGCGGGCGCGAGCGAGAGTGCGGAGATCGGGATGTCAGACCTGTTCAGCGAGGCGGCGTGGGACGACCGCTATCGGTCGCGCGACTCGCTGTGGAGCGGTAACCCCAATCCCTACCTGGTGTCAGAGACAGCCGGCCTCACTCCGGGGACTGCGCTCGAGGCCGGGGCCGGCGAAGGTGGCGATGCCATCTGGCTGGCTGACCGCGGGTGGCGGGTCGTCGCCATCGACCATTCTGTGGTCGCACTGCAGCGCGCGACCGCGCACGCCCATGACCGTGGCCCGGCCATCGCCGACCGCATCGAGTGGCGGCACGCCGACGTCACGTCCTGGCAGCCGGGCGCGGACCGGTTCGACCTGGTCTCGGTTCACTACCTGCACCTGCCGCCCGCGGCACGGGCCGCTGCGTTCGGCGGGCTGGCGGCGGCCGTCGCGCCGGGCGGTACCCTGCTGATCGTCGGGCACCACCCGTCCGACCTGCAGACGACGATGCCGCGCCCGCCCATGCCCGAGCTGTTCTATACCGGGGACGACATCGCGGCCCTGCTCGACGTGGGCGACTGGGACATCGTCACCAATGACGCGCCCGGCCGAGTGCTGACCGACCCCGACGGGAATCCGGTCACGATCCACGACACCGTCTTCCGGTCGTGGCGCCGCCTGTCTGCTTGACTGCGCTGCTCAAGCTCACTGTTGCGGGGGCGCTCTGAGTCCGCCCACGGGGCCGCACCCCTGGCTGGGGATTGGCCCGATGGGCGCTGCTAGCTGAAGATGGTCCGATCAGGGGTAGCTGACGACGTCGACCGGGGTATCGGGATTGGTGATCGTCGACGACCCGCCCACGTCGTTCGCCACGTGGTCGATCCCGCCGAATCCTCCCGTGGCGTTGAGGAAGATCGTCAGCAGGTCGTGCAGCTGAACGCCGGGCGTGCTGTCCACCTCGAACGCGCTGGTTGCGAAGATCTGCACGCCTTGGTTGAAGAAGGAGTAACTGCCCATCCCGTAACCCTGGAATCCGGCTGCCTTGTGCGTGACCTGGAAAGCCGGATAGCCGTCGGTTGTGGAGTTTTCCATCCAGGCCGCCTGACTCGGCGGGTCGTACGGCATCTCGTTCTGGAGGAAGATGTCCGTGCCGTCCTTCCCGTTCCAGATCACCTGGGACTGCTCGTAGTGCTCCACGAACAGGCCGTAGGCGGTGACGTCGTCGCCGTTGACCAGGACGCCGGTGTTGCCGACGTTGTCGGTCCAGCCGACTCCGTTGCCGTGGTCTGCCCGCCACGCCCAGATGTCGTCCAGGATCACGTGCGAGCTGTTGACGACGAGGCTGGTGTCCGCCTGACCAGGCGCGGCACCGCCGATACGGAAGAAAACGTCCTGCACCAGCGTCGGGTCGGCCGGATCGGAGTGGTCCTGGCCGTGGTTCTTGCCGATCTGGAGCAGGACGGGTGAGTCAACCGGCCCGGCATCGATGATCATCCCGGAGAGTTTCACGCCCGGGGTGTTGGCTACCTCCATCGCCGCCGCGCCGTTCTGCGGGACCAGTGTCGGGAAGCCAAGGCCGAGCACCACCGTGTTCGGCTGGGTGACATCGATGGGCTGACTCAGGTCGTACACGCCCGGCGTCAGGATCAGGTTCTGCCCGCTGGCAAGCGCGGCGTTGATCTCCGATACCGGGTCGCCGGGACCGGCGATAAAGAACTTGCTGATGGGGATCGACGTGCCGGGCGTCGGGCCGCTGGTCCACGTGGGGCCGCTGGAGTTGTGCTGCAGAGCCGGGATGAACACGCTGTAGTTCCCGCTGGCGTCCACCTGCAGGAACGGCTCTTCTTGCGTGACGGGGCTGGTGGCCAGCGTCGTGTACTGCACGCCTGGGACGAAGTCCTGCGCAGGGGCGCCGACGTCACCGGCGAAGACCTGGTTCCAGACGCCGTTGCTCCAGCTGTCGATGTTGCTGTTCCGGACGAAGTACTGTTGCTGGCCCCCGTTGATGACGGCGCCGCCCGTGAACTGTGAGTCAGCGATGAAACCGCCGCTGGCAAAGTGTGGGTTGCTGCAGTAGTCGAAGAGGAACAGGTTGCCGTTGATATGGACCCGGCGCATCGGGGATGCCTGCGATGCCGCCCAGAACTCGGTCGAGTCGGTGCAGGGCGCGTTGCTCACTGTCGGCGGCATGTAGTTGATGGTGAGGTTGGACAGCGAGCGCCAGAAGTTATCCAGCGCGGTACAGCTGCCCGAGATGCACTGGTTGGTCGAATTGACGGCGCCATTGATGACGACGTCGCTGGGCGAGGCTCCGAGGCCCGCAACCTCGGTGTAGAAGCCGACCTGGACGAACAACGGGTCGGCCGCCGAGCCGTACGTGCCGGGCTCGAACAGCAGAGCGTAGCGCTGGGTGCCGAACTGGTTGCTGACCTGCTGGCTGGCGACTGTGTCGAGCGTCGCCTGAATCTGGCTCTGCGGCATGCTCGGGCTGAAGATGTAGACGTTCGGCCCGAAGCTCGGCTGCGATGCGCCTGCCGGGCTGGCGAGCGCGGTGCCGCCGATGCCTAACAGCGATGCTGCCGCCGCTGCCACGATGACGGCCGCACACGCGATCGCGCGATGCCGGCGCCGGCGACGCGGGGCGCCGCCGGCGGTCCCAGCCGGATGTTCTCCGGTAGCTGCCACTGCTGTCACTCTCCTCTACCGATCGGACTTTGCGAGTGGCCATCGGCGGGCGCCGTGACCCTGTTCACTGCCATTGCACCGACAGGTCCGCGAGCAGGTCTTTGAGGGAACGGGCCGCGAGCCGGAACCCGTCGGCGCCGCTGAACCCGCCGAAGCGGCCTGCCACGGCCAGATGCGGCTCCAGCGACACGTAGCTCTCAAAGCCGGAGTCGCGCAGCTCGGCGAGTGTCTCGCGGATCTGGCCGTCACCCCGGCCGGCCGGAACGACCTCGCCGGTGGTCGTCAGCGCGTCCTTGATCTGGACGTACACCAGGTACGGCCGGAGCAGTTTATACGCGTCGGAGTGCGGCCGGACGCCGCACTGCACGAAATTCGCCGCATCGAAGGTCGCGCGGAGGGCTGGCGAGCCCACGCTCGCGATGATGTCGGCGCACCGCTCGGGCCGGTCGCCGTAGATCTCCTTCTCGTTCTCGTGCGCGAGCACCAGTCCGTGGTCGGCTGCGACCGCCGCGAGCGCGGCCATGCGGTCGATGACCCTGGCCCGATAGCGCGAGGGATCGTGTCCTCGCGGGATGAAGAACGAGAAGACTCGGATGGTCGTCGTGCCGAGCTCGCCCGCGATGTCCGCGATGCGGTGCAGCCGCTCCAGCTCCGGTTCCAAGGGAGCGTCGATCTCGATCTTGCCGATCGGCGAGCCGATCGCCGACACCCGCACGCCGGCATCCTCGAGGTCGCGCCGCAACCTGGCCACCTGGGCGTCGTCGAAGTCGGCGACGTTGGTGGACCAGGCACTGCGCAGCTCAAGATGCGAGATGGACTCGGCCGCCAGCACCGCCAGCTGCTCGTCGAGGTCGGGCGAGACCTCGTCGGCGAAGCCGCTGAGTACGAACGTCATGACGCGGCCTGCTGGCTCTCGCGCACGGGTTGCACCGCGGGCAGCCGCACGGTACGGGCGTCGCGAGCGGATTCATAGATAGCGCACACGATCTCGAGGGCGGCGCGCCCGTCTTCGCCGGTCACCGAGGGCGCACGGCCCTCGTCGATAGCGTCAAGCAGATCCTTGATCTGGGCCGCGTGGCTGGCTATGTCCAGGTCGGCCGGCCGGGCGCCGGCCGCTGATGGCACCCTGCCGTCAGTGGTGATGCTGCCGCGCTGGCCGGACTCGGCATCATCGGCGCTCAGCTCGCACCGAACGATCTCGCCGTCCTCGATCACCACTGTGCCGCGGGTGCCGCTGATCTCCAGACGCTGGGCGAAGCCAGGGAAGACCGCGGTGCTCGCGACGATCGTTCCGACCGCTCCGGAAGCGAACCGCAGCACCGCGAGCGCGGCGTCTTCCACCTCGATCTGGTGCGTCTGGGTAGAGAACAGGGCGGTCACCTCGGCGACCGGACCCATGGTCCAAGCCAGCAGGTCGGCGTAGTGAATGCCCTGGTTCATCAGCGAGCCACCGTCAAGAGCCCAGGTGCCGCGCCACGCCGCGCTGTCGTAGTAGGCCTGGCTGCGGTACCACTTCGTGCTGGCCTCGCCCAGCACGAGACGGCCAAGCTGCCCTTCGGCCAGGAGGCGGCGCAGCCCGATCAGCCCGTGATCGAACCGGTGCTGGGAGATGACGGTCATGACCACGCCGGCCTCACGCGCGGCGCCGATGAGCCGGTCTGCAGCCTCGAGGGTGACATCAAGTGGCTTTTCAACCACCAGGTGCTTGCCCGCCGCGGCCGCACGGATTCCCACCTCGGCGTGCAGGCCGCTCGGCACGCAGACGCACACGACATCGACGTCGGTGCGCGCAAGCAGCGCGTCGAGATCTGGCTCGGCCCCGCACTGGTGAGCGGAAGCGAACGACTGTGCGCGTTCGTGCTCCACGTCGGTGACGGCGACAAGCCTTGCGTGCGGAAGCGACGCGATCGCCCGAGCGTGGATCGAGGAGATGACACCGGCTCCGACGATGCCGAAACCGCGGGGGCGCCGGGCGCCGTCGGGATCGCTCACGGTTCGCTCGGTCACGCTCCCGCCGCCAGCTCCGCTAGCCAGGCGCGCAGCACCGACAGGTGCTGCGGCAGCGCCACCTCCGGCTCCTCGATCTCGGGGTGCCAGCGTTTCTCCCACTCCACCGAGATCCAGCCCGGATAGCCGCCGGCGTCGAGGAGATCGAGCATCTCTCGCACCGGCACCTCTCCGTCCCCCAGCAGGACAAGCTGCCAGCCGTCCGTCCGCGCGTCGTCTCGCCGCGCATCCTTGACCTGCGCGAGCAGTGTGCGCCGGCCAAGATCTGACCAGACCTCGGCCGGTCGCTGGCCCATCCGGTGCGGATGGTGACTGTCCCATACGGCACCGACCGCGCCAGCCGGAACCATCGCGAGCAGTTCGGCGACGACCGAAGAGGCGGAGAAGGAGTCGTGGGTTTCCACGCCGATGGTGACGCCGAGTCGCTCGGCCAGCGGAACGCTGGCTTCCAGCACCCGCGCGGCCCGCGCCAGCGCGGCCTTTCGGTCCGGATCGCTGTCGGGAAGTGCGCCGCCGAACACCCGCACCAGCGGCGACTCCCAGTCACTGGCGAGCTGGAGGAACCTGGCTAGCTCAGCGCCGGGATCGTCGTCGGTGAGCCGGATCGAGCTGTCGACGGCCACGACCGCCAGGCTCGCCGCCGCCACGGTGTGCCTCACCGCGGCCCGGTCTGCGGCAGGCATCGCCGGGTCGATCAGCTCGCAGTCGATCAGCCGTAACTCGATACCGTCGTATCCCCATGAACGCCCGAGTGACGCGGCCGAGGCCAGGCTGGCGTCCGGGAAGGCCAGCGTGCTGAAGGCTATTCGCGGTGGGCTCATGGGCAGGTAGGTTCCCTCCCGGCTCTCCCGGCCATGGGAGTGAGTTTGCTATGGCTGGAGCAATAGCAAACTCACACCCATCCGCTGCGACGCCTGCGCAGCTACCGGGCTACTGTGCTCCTGGGGTGTGGCCCACCCCCGGGGTTACCAGGGGCGGGCCCGCTTGTTTGCCGGAGAGCGCTAGCTCGCCGGGCTGAGGTGGAGGACCACGACCTCGTCACTGCCCGAGCCTGGCCCGTTGTTGGTGCCGGACGGCTGCCCGGAGTCGTACGGGTTCTGCAGCGTCGGCCAGCCGACGAAGTGCTGCGAGTTGTACTCGAACCACTCCGCCGCCGTCTCGAGCGGAATCACCGGCAGGTTAACGGCGACGTACTGCTCAAGCGGGACAAGGGCCGCGGTCTGCGCAGAAATGCTCGTCGCGCTGCTCAGCGCGGAGAGCTCCCCGTCGACCGTCGGGTCATTCAGCCGCTCGTAGTCGCCCGTGGCGGCCGACCCGGTGGCTAGCGCGCTGTTGAGCCAGCCGTTGTACATGTTGACGGGCGTGATACCTCCGTTGGACCAGTGCTCCGTCATCTGGAAGGAGCCAGAGGCGACGTCCTGGTTCCAGGCGTTTGTGGACAGACCCTGGAAGGTCGCGTTGATGCCGGCCGACCGCAGTTCCTGCGCGGCGATCGAGTCGACCTCCGCCATGTCGGTGTACGCGGACGGGCTGATGATGGTGAGCTTGACCTCCTGACCGCCCTTCTGGAAGAAGCCGTCGCTGCCCATCGTGAATCCGGCGCTCTGCAGCACCTGCTTGGCCGCCGCGACGTTCGCGGTGGCGGACACCTTCGTGATGGACGGGCTCAGCCAGTCGTTGAAGATCGGCTGCGTCAGACCGCCCGCACTGAGCACCGGATTCTCCAGTCCTGCCTCGCCCTCCGAGCCCAGCAGGGTGCGGTCAACCGCGAGGCTGATGGCTTGGCGCACCGCCAGCTGGTTGGTCGGCCACGCGGTCAGGTTGCCCTCGAGGCTCTCGTCGCCGTTGGAACCCTCCCAGTAGTGGTGGTGGGCGGGATCCTTGGCGACGAAGTTCTTCTGCAGGCCGGGAATGTAGTTACCAGTCCAGTCGATCTGCCCCGAGAACAACGCGTTCAGCGCGCCGGTGTTCGACGTGTAGCCGGGGAAGTAGACCTTCTGGACCTTCACCGGTTGCCAGTAGTGGGGGTTCTGTTTGAGCGTAAAGCCCTGCGGCGTGAAGCTGCTGAGCATGAACGGTCCGGTTCCGACCGGGTTAGCGTCCGCATAGGTCGCCGGGTTGCTCACCTTGCTCCAGATCGACTGCGGCAGGATGCCGACGCCGGCGATCTCCTCGAGGTTGCCGTACTGGGGAGTGGGGAAGTTCAGCGTGACGGTGTTACCCGAGGTAGTCACGCTGGTCATGGTCAGGCCGGCGCTGTTGATCGACGCATTCTTCTTCATCAGGCTGTAGGTGAACGCGACGTCCGCCGGGGTGAACGGTGTCCCGTTGTTCCACTTCACGCCCGACCGGATCGTGAAGGTGATCGTCTTGTAGCCGTTGGACCAGGCATACGACGTCGCCAGCCACGGGTAGTACTTCGGCGACTGAGCGAGGTCGAACTGGATCAGCGGCTCATAGATGAGACCGGTGGCGCCCATGCCGTACGGGGCGGCGGTGGGAGCGTACGGGTTGAAGTCCTGGGTGATCGAGGTCTCGGGTGAGCTCTCCATGACCAGTGTGTTTGACGAGCTCGTCGTCTTTGGCGAGCTGGACGGGCTCGACGAGCACGCGGCCAGTCCGGCCGCGAGCAGGCCGGCCGCCGCCACGGTCAAGAGCCTCCTGTGCCTGAGGTGTCTCCTTGTCATCTTTCGTCTTCCTGTCGTTGAGGTTTCGGGTACCCCCCGGTAACTGGGTTGCCTTGCGAGTTAGGTCGTCATATCTCCACCCCCCGCGATCGAGCAAGGACGTCGGGTGCGGCGACATCGAGGTGCCAGCACGCCGCCGCCCGGATCGAAGAGACGCGCGCAAGCGCCGGGTTCTCCTGGCGGCAGCGCTCGTCGGCAAACGGGCACCGGGAGCTGAACGGGCACCCGGCCGCTCCGGGGACAACGCTCTCGGGCCGCTGCGCTACGCGCCGTCTGCTCTCGCGCAGCATGCCGCCGAGGTCGTCGGGGTCCGGCGCCGAGGCGACCAGTAGCTGCGTGTACGGATGCGCGGGATGCTGGGTCAGATCCTCGGCAGGCCCGCGCTCGACAACCTGGCCCGCGTACATGACGAGAATCTCGTCGGCGAAGTACCTGGCCGAGGCGATGTCGTGGGTGATGTAGAGCAGGGCTAGCTTCAGCCGCTGGCGGAGATCGTCGAGCAAGGCCAGCATCTCCAGCCGGATCGAGACGTCCAGCATGGACACCGGCTCGTCCGCCAGCAGCACTCTCGGGCGCGCGGCGAGGGCGCGAGCGAAGGAGACCCGCTGGCGCTGGCCGCCGGACAGCTCGTACGGATACTTGCCGAGGGACTGCTGGGCGGGGATGAGTCTGACCTGCTCGAGCAGGGTGATTACCTCCGCGCGGACCTGCTCCTTCGATTCCTTGCCCTGATGCAGTCGGACCGGCCGCTCCAGGTGATGGCTGACGGTGTGCACCGGGTTCAGGGACGCGAACGGGTCCTGGAAAACGAGCTGGACCTCGCTCTTGTACCGCCGGAACGCGCCGCGGCTCGACACCTCCACCGGCTTGCCGTCCAGTCGGATCGTCCCGGCGGTGAGCCGTTCCTGCCCGGCAAGCAGCCTGGCGACCGTCGTCTTGCCGGATCCGCTCTCGCCGACGAGCGCTACCACGGCGCTGCGGTAAAGCTTGAGCGAAACGTCCCGGACCGCGTGCAGCGTAGTGTGCCGGCCGATCCGGAAGTCCTTGCTGACCGAGATCGCCTCCATGGCGAGCGGCCCGCGCTCGGCGGCTGCCGAGACCACGTCCACGCTCGGCCCCACCCCGGCACCGTCCACGCTTGTCACGGAGCCACCTCCTCAGTGTCCGGCTCGGCGACCGACACCGCCACGCTCGCCGTTCCTGCTGGCAGCGCTGCGCCAGGCAGCACGAACGGGCAAGCGGTGACGTGCGAAGGATCCGTCGACGAGGTAACTCGGGTCAGGCTCATGTCGACCTCGGCGCACGCTGGCCTGCTGTAGCCGCAGCGCGGCATGAACAGGCAGCCCGGCGCCGGGTTGAGCAGGTCGGGCGGCGAGCCGGGTATGCCGGCCAGGTCACGCCGCGGGCCGTGCAGCGATGGGAAGGAGTTCAGCAGGCCCATGGTGTACGGGTGCGCGGCCTCATGGTGGATCTCGGCGGCGGTGGCGACCTCGAGAAGCCGGCCAGCGTACATGACCGCGATCCGGTCGGCGATCTCGAGCAGCAGCGACAAATCGTGGGTGATGAACAAGATCGAGAACCCGAGTTGCTCTCTCAGCTCCGCGATCTCAGCCAGGATGTCGCGCTGAACCACAACGTCGAGCGCGGTCGTCGGCTCGTCCATGACGACGACCTCTGGGTCGGTGGCCAGCGCCATCGCGATCATCACCCGCTGCCGCATGCCCCCAGACAGCTCGTGGGGATAGCTGTGCAGCCGGGAGCGGGGGATCCCGACGAGGTCGAGAAGCGAGCCGACCTTGTCGGAGGCCTCGTCCCGGCTGACGTCAAGGTGAGCGTGGATGACGTCCAGCATCTGGTCGCGGACGCTCAGCACGGGGTTCAGCGCGTTCATCGCGGACTGGAAGACGATGGCGATCTCCCGCCACCGCAGGCTGGTCAGCTGATCCGGCGTGAGCTCCAGGATGTCGGCGGGACGCTGCATACGCCGGCCGTGATACCGGACGCTGCCCCCGGTGATCAGCGCGGGCGCGCGCAGCAGGCGGCACGCGCCGTACGCGAGCGTGGACTTGCCGGAACCGCTCTCGCCCACCAGGCCGACCACCTCGCCAGCCCGGAGGCCAAGGCTGACCCTGTTGACCGCTCTCACGTCGCCAGCCTTGGTGCGGTAGACCACGGAAAGGTCGCTGATGTCGAGCACGACCTCGCCGTGCGATCGCGGGAAGTCCGGGTCGCCATGAGCGGCCGCGGCTGGCCGAAAGTCACGGTCGGCGCTCACTGGCGTTCTCCATCGTCGGCCGGCCCGCCGAGGTGCCGGGAGAGCCGCCCATTCGGTCCGGCGCGGTCGTCAAGCAGCGAAGTGCGGGAGAACGAGTGCAGCAGCTTGCGGACCGGGCCGCCTTGCTGCGGCATGGCGTGCAGCACGGGTGTCGGGTCAGCCGGATAGAGCCGGTGTCCGGCAACCCGGCTCAGGCCGGCGGCCGCCCGCAGGCGCGGGTTGCCGAGCTCATCTATGCCGAAGTTGAGCAGCACCAAGGCGAGTCCCATCAAGGCAACGGCGATGCCGGGTGGCGCGAACCACCACCACGCGCCTAGCTGCAGGGCCTGCTGGCTCTGCGCCCAGTAGAGCATCGTGCCGAGGCTGAAGCTGTTCAGGTCGGCGACGCCGATGAAGGCCAGCGCGACCGACGCGCCGATCGCGTACAGCACCGTGTTCACGAAGCTCGCCGCGACCAGGCTTATCTCGTTGGGCACGATCTCCGCCAAGATGATCCGCCAGGTCCGCTCGCCGGTCTCGCGGGCTGCCGCGACAAAGTCGCGGCTGGTGATCGCCAGAGTCTGGGCGCGGATCACCCTGGCCCCCCAGGGCC
>JBOHCP010000088.1:0-11716 GCA_050698875.1 Streptosporangiaceae bacterium
GGTCCGGGCCAGCTTCGCGGCCCGGACCGCCGGATGTCACCTGCCGAGCTGCTTGGAGATCTTGTCCAGCTCCTTGAGTCGCCGCTGCAGCGACGGGTGCGTGGAGAAGACCGTGGCTAGACCATTCTGGCCGGGCCGGAACGCCGGAGTGAAGTAGAACGTGTTCAGCGGCTCCGCGGCACGCAGGTCTTTCATGGGGATCCGCGCCATGTCCCCCGTGACCTTGACCAGCGCGCTGGCCAGCGCGGATGGCTGGCCGGTGAGCAGCGCGCCGGAGCGATCGGCGGCCAGCTCGCGATACCGGGACAGCATCCTGATCAGCAGGAAGCTGACGCAGTAGACGACGATGCTGAGCAGCATGATCGGGATGATCAGCAGGGCGCTCTGGTTGTTGTTGCTTCGGCCCCGGCCCCCGAACAGCTCCGAGTAGAAGGCGAACCGCACCATCAGCGCAGCGATGATGCCAAGGAACGACGCGATGGTCATCACCGCGACGTCCTTATGCGCCACGTGCGACATCTCGTGTGCAAGCACGCCCTCAAGCTCGTTGTTGTCCAGCCGACCTTCCTGCAGGATGCCCTGGGTCGCGCAGAGCACGGCCACCTTGCTGTTGCGCCCGGTCGCGAACGCATTCGGCATCTGGGTAGGCGCGATCGCTATCCGCGGCTTGGGCATGTCCGCCAGCGCACAGAGCCGGTCCACGATGGCATGCAGCCTGGCTGCCTCCCGGCTGTCATTAGGGCTCACGAGCCTGGCGCCCGAGGTTCGCAAAGCGATCTTGTCCGACCAGTAATAGGACGCCAGCGCCGAGCCGACGCCAATGATCGCAGCAAAGACGATCAGGACGTCGGGGCTGGTGGAGCCGCCGTTGCGGTGGCTGTAGGCGCTGATCAGGAATACCAGCCCGAAGCCGAATCCGAGGAACACCAGACCGATCAGGAACATGGTCGCGCCCATCCGGGCGATGAGTCCGGGATCAGACGCGTAGCGAGTGCGCGCCATCGGCGCCGCCTCCCTTTTCTGAGCGGCTCAACTGGCCGCTCTGCTTACCTCATTACACTCGATGCCGAACAGTGCTCAGGGCAGAGCTCTTCTACCCTGCCCCGAATCGGTGTGCCGCGCCTCACAACATGCTCAGCACCTGCTGAGTAAACGTCGGGAGGGTCTGGCTCGTTCCCCGCTCCCGGTGCATTTATCCGCCAATGCCCGGTCAGCAGGGCGGTCCAGGTCGCCTCGTTGCTGTGTCTGCCCCCGAATCGGGTCAGCCCGGAATCAGGCCCTCATCGGTCAGCAGCCTGCGCACGTCGGCTATCGTCGCGTCGTCGTGGGGGGCGATCAGCTCAGAAGGACGCAGCTCGTCCGCCTTGGCCGGGGAACCGACCTGCCGGACCTTTGCCAGCAGCGCTGCCAGGGCCGGCCGGAACGCGGCCTCATCCTCGCGCTCGACCGCTGCTTCCAGCACCCGATCCAGCTCGTTGAGCTCGTCCGCTGCCGAGTCCGGTACCTCGAGCTGGCCCGCGCCGAGGATGCGGACAATCATTCTGGCTCACCCGCCTGGGCCGGATCTACTGCCGTGGCGGTGCTCGCATCCGCGCTCGCCCCGTCGCTCGAACCCGGCTGAGCGCCTTCGATCTGCCGCGGCGCGCTCTGCGCGATCTCGGCCTTCATGCGCTCCAGTTCGTGGTCGACACCCTGGCCGGCACCCAGCCGGTCGAGCTCGGCCTGGATGTCGTCGTGCGGGCCGCTGACCATGTCCTCGAGCGCGCCCGAGGCCATCAGCTCGTCGAGCGCGCCAGCCCTGGCCCGCATCTGGGCGGTCTTGTCCTCGGCCCGCTGGATGGCCAGGCCGACGTCGCCCATTTCTTCGGAGATCCCGGCGAACGCCTCGTTGATCCGGGTCGTGGCCTCTGCGGCGGTGTAGGTGGCCTTGATCGTCTCCTTCCTGGTGCGGAAGGCGTTCACCCTGACCTGCAGGCTCTGCGAGGCCTGGCCAAGCTGCTCCTCCTCCTTCTGCAGCTGGGCGTAGTTACCCTGCAGGTCGTCCAGCTGAGTCTGGAGTCCGGCCTTGCGGGTCAGCGCCTCTCGGGCCAGGTCCTCGCGCCCGGCGCCCAGCGAGTCGCGAGCCTGCCTATCCAGCTTGGTGGCCTGCTGCTGCAGCTGGTTGATCTGCAACTCCACGCGCTTGCGCGACGTCGCGACGTCCGCTACCCCACGGCGCACCTTCTGCAGCAACTCAAGCTGGGTCTGGTAGGAGTAATCCAGGGTCTCGCGAGGATCTTCCATGCGGTCGAGCGCCTTGTTGGCCTTGGCGCGAAAGACCATCGTGACCCGCTTCATGACGCCCATGGGCGCGACCATCCCCTCGATCGGAAGTCCTGCTGCCGCAGCGCGTCCGGGGTCACGGACTGCCGCCGCCCCGCGCATCGGACATATGCGTGGCAGATCTTGGCACCAGCCTACGTCGTGCTGGCGGGCAGCGTCATCACAGACGGGCCGGGCGCCGGCCACATCTGGCATCCTCCCGCGCGGCCGGGCCGGCCGCCGGGGAAAGGGACGCGCGCCACGGAGTTCTGCGCCGTTCGTCCCGGTAGGCTGTAGCCGTGTTCCGACGACGTTCCAGTGACGCCTCCGGGGTGCTCGAGCCGGACCAGGCGGCACCCAGCGGCTCCGAAGCCGACCCCTCCGCCAGCCGGGCGCGGCCCGGCCTCACCCCGCCCAAAGGCGCCCCCACGCCGAAGCGCAGCGAGGCGCAGGCCAACCGCAGGCAGCCCTACCAGGCGCCAGCCGACCGCAAGTCGGCCACGCGCCAGACGCGGAACCGCAACCGCACCGACCGGGTCCGCCGGACCGAGGCCTATCAGCGCGGTGAGCAGTGGGCGCTGCCGCGCAAGGATCAGGGCCCGGTGCGGGCCCTGGCCAGGAATGTCGTCGACGCCCGTCGCGGCATCGGCGAGTTCTATATGGTCATGGTGGTCGTGCTGGTCATACTCCTGGTGGTGCCTGGCAGCACCACCAAGATCGTCTTTGACACGCTGGTGATCGTCGTGGTGGTCCTGATGCTCGCCGAAGGCTGGTTCGTCGGCACCAAGGTGAAGAGGCTGGCGGCTGAGCGCCTCCCCGGCGAGAGCACCCAGGGCGTCATGATGTACACGGTCCTGCGGGGAATCCAGCTGCGCCGGCTGCGTGTGCCCAAGCCCAGGGTCAACCGCGGCGACAAGGTCTGACCGGAGCCGGGTGCGGCGCGCTATTCCGGCGCCGGGTGCAGGCTCATGGGACCGTACTCGACCCGGCCGCCCTCCAGGAGGGTGACCTGGTCGATTCCCGCCTTGAGCAGGCTGGGCCAGTGTTCGCCCAGCCAGCTTTCCGCGTCGCCCTGGCTGATGAAGGTCTCCTTGGCCAGCTCGCGGGCGGCGATGACGGTGCCATCCGCATTCTCCAGTTGCCAGGTCCAGCTCATGCGCGCGCTCCTAGCTAAGATCAAGGCCGCCATCGTAACCAACGGCGATGATCGGGCGGGCCAGTGGACGCGGTCCTGACGGGCACCGGCGGCGCTGACGGCTGGCCGCAGCCAGGCTGCCGCTGCGCGTCCTGCCTGCGCGCGCGCGCCGCCGGAATGCAGCGGTGGCCGGGCGGGGTGACGGTGGATGGAAGGCTGGAGTTCCGTCCGGGCCAGCGAGCCATGACGGGAACGGGCTCACCCGCCGCCGCGGCCCATCGCATCGACGCGGTACCGGGCGGCTGGGACGTGACAGGCCCGGATGGCGCGCGCCTGCTGCTGGCCGCCGGGCCCGGCCAGGTGCCGGAGCCGCCGCCTGCCGCAGGGGCGTACGACATCGCGCTGCTCGACTTGCTGACCAGCCCGGCCCAGCTCGGGCTGCTGCGATCGGCCGGACTCGTGACCGCGCAGACTGCGGTGGTGGCGCTCTACACCGATCACCGCGTCAGCTCCGCGGCCGAGCTTGCCCGGCGCTGCGCGCTCTGGCGGGTGCGGCAGGGCGAGGACGGCCAGCTTGTCACCGGTCCCGTCCGGCAGCCAGCGGGCGAGCCGCGCGCCAGCGCCAGCCAGCCGCGCCGGACGCTCATCATCGGCGGCGCCCGCTCGGGCAAGTCGACCGAGGCCGAGCTGCGGCTGTCCGGTGAGCCGCAGGTCACCTACCTCGCGGCAGGCCCGTGGCGGTCGCCGACCTCGCCGGACGGGCTGGCGGATGCCGAGTGGGCGGCCCGAGTCGCCCGGCATCGCGTCCGGCGGCCACCGTGGTGGCAGACGGTCGAGAGCCTCGATGTCGCCGGCTGCCTGCGGCAGACTCCCGGCGGCCTGCTGATAGACGGCGTAGGCACGTGGCTAGCCGGCGTCATGGACGAGGCCGGGCTGTGGGCCGACTCGGTCACGGCCCCCGCGGCCGCGGAGCCAGCCGCTGTCGTCCAGGCCCGGATCGACGACCTGGTCGAGGCCTGGCAGCAGACGGCAGCGGCGGCCGTGGCCGTCACCGACGACGTCGGGTCAGGGCTCGTGCCGCCCTATCCGGCCGGCCGGGTGTTCCGCGACGAGCTGGGCTGGCTCAATCAGCGGCTCGCGGCTGAATCGGAACTGGTCCTGCACCTGGTAGCCGGGCGCGTGACGACGCTGCCGGGCTGAGCCGGGGCACCAACCAGGGCTTGCAGACAGCGAATGTTCCGCGAAGCTGTTAAATTGCTAATTGATTGCCCTGAGCAGGACGAACCCACCCGCCTGCGGGTTTGGATGCTCGGTCATCGGACCAAGGTGGTGACGACATTGACCCGCGTTGTCGTCGTTGGCGACCTCATGACTGACACGGTCGCCCAGGCGACTGCGCCGCTGGCCAGGGGCAGCGACACCCCGGCCACGGTCACCATGCACGGCGGCGGCTCCGGCGCCAACGTGGCGGCGTGGCTGGCCGTCGACGGCTCCGAGGTTGCCTTCGTGGGTCGTCGCGGAGCCGACATCGCCGGGCGCAACCGGGACATGGAGCTGATGGGCTACGGCGTCGACGCCAGGCTGGTTATGGACCCGGACCGGGCGACCGGCACCTGCGTGGTCATGATCACCCACAAGGGCGACCACACCATGCTGTCCGACCCGGGAGCCAACGCTGCGCTGTCGCCCGAAGACCTGCCGGAGGACCTGTTCACGCCCGGCAGCCACTTGCACGTCTCGGGCTATACGCTGCTGAACCCAGGATCCCGCAGCGCGGTGCTGGCTGCGATGGGCCGGGCTCAGCGAGTCGGCATGACCATCTCGGTCGACGGCGCCTCATCGGCGCCGCTCGGCCGGGTGGGCGCGGAGCCATTCCTGCAGCTCACGAACGGCGCCATGCTGCTGTTCGTGGAGCCTGACCAGGGCAAGGTGCTGACCGGCCGGGATGACCCGAGCCAGGCAGCCCGGGTGCTCAACGCGTGGTACCCGCACGTCGTCATGCGTCTCGGCATGGACGGCGCGATGCTGTACGCCGGGGGCCGGCCCGACCCGATTCGCGTCAGCGCCCCGCCGGTCGAGCGCCTCGTGGAGAGCACCGGCACGGGCGACGCCTTCATCGCCGGGTTCCTTCCTGCGTGGCTGGACAAGAAGCCGGCCGGGGAGGCCCTGGCTGGCGGATGCCGGCTGGCCGCCAGGGCGTTCGGCGTAGTGGGCGCACGTCCGCTGCTCTAATCGGGCCCGGCGGCCAGCAGCCGCCGGCAGTCAAACAGGTGGTGCGCGAGCTCGTGCACAGCTCGCCGCCCGATCCACTTGACAGTGCGAACCTCGCGGACCGGCCAGGGATGGACGCCGGTGCGCAGCCAGCCGGCATCGTCCAGCGCGCTCGGCGTCGCCGCGAGATCACCCGCCGCCGCGGCGAGCTGCCAGGCAACCGCTCGCGGGTCCCGGTCGTTGTAGTGCTCCTCGACGGCTCGCTCGTCCCGGCGCATGGACGTGAACCGCGGAACGTTCTCCGCCTGCGCCGCCGCGACCCGGTCGCGCTGGAATCGCAGCACGTCGCGCACGTGGCAGTCATACTCAAGCGCCGACCAGCTGTGCTGCCGCCGATGCGACCGGAGCAGCGGGACGTCCGCGGTTTCGGGCAGTTGCTGCTGGTCGTCGGCGAGGGCGGTCAGCGCGGGCAGGATCTGCGGGCGGTCGAGCGACTCGAACTCGTAGCCGCATTCCGGGCAGGCCGTCATGGGTCCCCAGCCTGCCAGCCCGCCGCGCCGGCCCCGCAACCCGAATACCCGAGTGCCTCGCCGCAGCCAGTCCGGCTGGCGCTAGCCTGGCGCATGACCTCCTTCCTGGAGCAGCTCTTCTCCCTGCGGGACCGGATTGCGGTCGTGACCGGCGGCAGCTCGGGCATCGGCCGGGCCATGGCGCTGGCGCTCGGCAAGGCGGGTGCGCGGGTCGTGATCGTCGCCCGTGGCAAGGCTCAGCTGGCGGATGCCGTCGCGGAGCTGGTGGCCGATGGCTGCACGGCAGCCTCGGTCAGCGCCGATCTGCGCCACCGCGCTGAGGTTGCGCGAGCCGCCGATGAAGCGCAGGCGCCGTTCGGGTCGCCGGACATCCTGGTGAACTGCGCGGGTCTCAACCTCCGGCCGCCGCTCGGCCAGCTCACCGTCCAGCAGTGGGATGAGCTGATGGCGGTCAACCTCACCGCCCCCTTCCTGCTCGGCCAGAGCTACGGCCCGCAGATGGCCGAGCGTGGCTGGGGCCGGATCATCAACATCACGTCGCAGCAGGCCGACCTGGCGTTCGGCAACAGCGGCGGCTACGGCGTTGCCAAGGGCGGAGTCGCGTCGCTGACCAGGTCGCAGTCCGAGGCCTGGGCGCCACACGGCGTGTGCGTCAACGCGATCTGCCCCGGCTTCGTGGTGACGCCACTGACCGCGGAGGCGTCCGCAGACCCGGTCAGGACCGCGGCTCTCGCGGCCCGCACGATGGTCGGCCGCAACGGGCTGCCCGCCGACTTCGCCGGGGCAGCCGTGTTCCTCGCCAGTCCCGCCAGCCAGTTCCTGACCGGCCAGGTGATCCGCGTCGACGGGGGCTTCTCCGTGACGTGACGCCCGCCCCGCGGGCGCGCCCGGTCTCAGCCGGGCCAGCACCACGGACCGCTAAGAGCCTGTTTGGATGCTCATGCGGTGCGTGGCAGGTGTGACTGATGAGCTCTGCCGAGGCGTCTGCTCATAACGATGATCATCGCCCTATGAGCGGCGCGCGAGCAGGCGGTTCTGCGGGCATTCCTGAGTGACTGACGAAGCCCGGAGCCCTTTCCCAGCCAACCGGCCTGCGGCCTTGCCGCGGGCCGGGCAGGTAGCGGTCGTCACGGGCGGCTCGGCGGGCCTCGGGCTGGCGATAGCCGGTGCCCTCGCGCGAGCCGGGTCGGCCGTGGTGCTCGCCAGCCGTTCGGCGAAGCGCTGCGAGCAGCCGGGCGGCTGACGGCCCAGACCGGCCGTCCCGTGCTGGGCCACGCGTGCGATGTCACCGACGAGGATGCCGTTGCCGGGCTGGTAGATCGCGTGTTGTCCGTGTACGGCCGGCTGGACGTGCTGGTGACCAGCGCAGGAGTGCGGGCACTCCGGCACGATCGATGAGCTGACCGCGGCTGATCTGCCCGCATGCCTGGACGTCAACGTGGTCGGAACCTGGCTCGCCTGCCGCGCGGCCGCCGGGCCGATGCGCGATGCCGGGTACGGCCGCATCCTCACCCTCGCCAGCGCACTCGGGTTCGTCGGCGGCGCGGGCCGCGGCGGGTACGCGGCCAGCAAGGGCGCTGTCATCCAGCTCACCCGCAGCCTGGCCGTCGAGCTCGCCGGAACCGGCATCACGGTGAACGCGCTTGCTCCCGGCCCGTTCCGCACGCCGCTCAACGACGGAATCGATGACGACCCGCAGGTCCGGCCCTTCCTCGATGCCGAGGTTCCGATGCGCCGGTGGGCCGCACCCGAGGAACTGACCGGAGCCGCACTGCTGCTCACCGACCCGCAGTCCGGCTACATCGCCGGCACCGTCCTGCCCGTCGATGGCGGCTGGACAAGTCACCGACCGGGCAAGGCAACTGCCGCCAGCCCGAAGCCCAGAGGCACAACAGTCCTCGTCTCCGGTGAATTATGCGTGGGTGATCTCGGCTGCCGACCAGTGCCCGAGGAGTTCTGCCCTTGCTTCAATCGAGGGCGGTATCCAGCAGCTGTCCTTAGCCGGATAGAACCGGGAGCTCGAGGTGGGAGTCGGGGCCCAGTTTCGCCGCCGGTGGGAATCAGGTCCAGTTCACCGAGGCAGGGCGCGTTCGAGGGTGAAGGTTTCCTCTGCCGGGCCGTACCTGGTGAAGCAGGAGGCATCGTCGCCGGCAATAGCGACCATGACCCGGTGGCCGGCCGCGATGACGGCGGAGACGGGCAGCAGTTGCACGGTCAGGCCCATGGGCTTCCCGGGTACCACGCGAAGGGCGTCTGACCGGGCGAAGGTTCGCGGTACGCCGAGGCGCATCGGTTCAGCGGGGCCGGTTGTCCTGCGGTGCAGGAAGCGCAGGCAGCCCTCGGTCAGGTAGGCGACGTCGCCGTCGGGATTGACGCCTTCGAGGTAGACGTAGACCGCGCCGTCGGTGCCGGAGGTGGCCAGGCGCATCGTCACGACCGGGAACCCGAGGACGTAGACATCGGCGGGCAACGGCCCGCTGGTGAAGGTCAGGAGCGTGTCGTCGGCAGGCTTGCGGCCGGGGTAGGCGGGCGCCCTGCCCAAGTGAGTATTCCGACGAATCCGATCACCCAGTCCGAAGGTTTCCGATCACCCTTCGGGTCGGAGGCCGCGTAGCGGCCGACGCTGGGCTTTTGTTCCCCGCTTGTCACCTCCTTGCTGGTTCTGGTCGGTAGTGTGCCATTCCCGCCGTTAGGTTGCTAGCGTGACGTGTCGTCAGGGGCGGGGGATGAGGTCGCTGAGGGCGACAGCTTCCCCGCAGGCGGGGCAGTCGCCGCCCGGGCCGATTCGCTTGCATGGCCGGGCGCAGTCCTCGCACCACTGGCGTCCGGTCTGGCGCTGGCCGCATTCGCCGCACTCATAGACGGTCTGGTCGCGGCGGTGGCGGGGTGGCGGGAGTTCGGTGCTGGCAGCGGCCGGCGGGTGACGGCGGCGGAAGGCGGCCTGCTTGCAGGCATCAGAGCACCAGATGCGCCGGCCGGCGCGGGTGAATGCCTGCCCGCAGGCCGGGCAGGTTGCGGTGTTGCGGGGACTGGTGTCAGGCGCCATGGTCAGTTCCGGCGGAGACCGGCGCGGGCAGCTGGGCGCTGGCGCCGGGATTGTTTTTGCGCAGGGACTCGCCGGTCAGCTCGATCCGGTCGGCCGAGCCGAGGAGCCTGTCGAGGGCAGCATCGGCGA
This sequence comes from Streptosporangiaceae bacterium, assembly GCA_050698875.1. Lineage (GTDB taxonomy): Bacteria > Actinomycetota > Actinomycetes > Streptosporangiales > Streptosporangiaceae > JAJYUU01. Next base: position 9,353 of record JBOHCP010000088.1, read on the forward strand.
TGGTCGGGTCGCCGATGGCCTGGTGCCACATCGGCACGGGCAGCTGGCTGGTGACGATGGTGGCGCGCAGGCCGGCCCGGTCCTCGATGACCTCGAGCAGGTCGGCGGCCTGGTCCGGAGTGAGCGGGCGCAGCAGCAGGTCATCGATGACCAGGACGGCGACGCGGGCCCAGGAGGCCAGCAGCCGGGCGAGCCGCCCGTCGCCGCGGGCGATCGCCAGCTCGTCGAGCATCCGGGGGGCCCGCTGGTAGAGGGCGGTGTGGCCGTTGCGGATGGCGGCGTGGGCCAGGGCGCAGGCCAGGAATGTCTTGCCGGTTCCGGTCGGCCCGGTGATGATGATGGCGCGGGGCTGGGCGGCCCAGTGCGCGCCGGCGAGGCTGAGCAGCTGGCCGCGGTCCAGGCCGCGGGGTGTCCGGAAGTCGATGTCCTCGACGGCGGCGGGGGTGCGCAGCCGGGCGGTTTTGAGGCTGCGGGCGATGCGGCGGCTGGCCCGCTCGGCCAGTTCGCGGTCGACGAGCAGGCCGAGCCGTTCCTCGAAGCTGAGGGCGGCGTAGCCGGCCTGGGCCTGCTGGTCGGCCAGGCCGGCGGCCATGGCGTGCAGCCGCAGTGTTTTCAGCCCGTCGATGGTGGGGTTGTCGAGCATGACAGACAGACCTTCTTCCTTACTGGTAGTAGCCGGGTCCGCGGAGGTTGCCGTGGGCCGGGTGCGGGGAGATCGCCGGGACGCTGCCGGGCAGCGGCTGGCGGTCCAGCCCGGTGGCCAGGATCGAGCTGACGCTGCGGTAGGAGTAGGAGCGCAGGCGAAGGGCCCGGGCGCAGGCAGCCTCGACACGGCCGGCGTCGTAACGGCCGGCCAGGCGGATGATGCCAAGCACGGCCCGGTAACCCTGCTGGGGATGGGGGCGGGAGGCCAGGATCGCCGCCGCCAGCGCCGCGGTGGACGGCCCGGTCGCAGCCGCCCACTCGGTAATCCGCTGCGGCGTCCAGGCGGCGTGCTGCCGGTGGGACTCGGGCATGTGCGCCGGGTCGGTGGTGTGCCGGTGCCGCTCCCGCGACCGCGGGTGGGAGGCGACCCGCTGCCCGCGGTGGAAGACCTCGACCGTGGCCGCCGACAGCCGCACGTCGACTTGCTGGCGGGCGAGCTGATAGGGCACCGAGTAGTAATGAGCGTCGGCGGCGATGTGGTAGTCAATGCCAGCGCGGGCTTTCCGCCAGGTGGCGAGCTCATACCTGCTCGCCGGCAGCGGCCGCAGCGCCGGCCGGTCCAGCTGCCCGAACAGCTCGGCCCGGCTGCCGTCCAGCTTCTGGAACGGCCGGGCGTTGATCTCCGCGGCGCACCCGGCGATCGCCGCGTTGGCCTCGTCCAGGCTGGTGAACCTGCGGCCGCGCAGCCGGGCGATGATCCACCGCTCGGCCAGCAGGACGCCCGATTCGGCCTTCGCCTTGTCGCGCGGCTTATAGGGCCGGGCCGGGATTATCGCGACTCCGTAGTGGGCGGCCATTTCGGCGAAGGTGGCGTTCACGTCTGGCTCGTACCGGTCGGAGCTGGTCACCGCCGAGCGGAGATTGTCCGGGACGACGATCGCCGGGCAGCCGCCTAACGTCTCAAAGCAGTGGACGTGGGCGGTCACCCAGTACGCCAGCTCCTGGGAGGGGAACGCCTCGGCATACACGTAACTGGAGGCGCCCGGCACCGCGACGAACAGCTCGGCCCGCAACGCGACCTCGCCGCTGGCCGGATCGTAAACGGGGAAGGTGTCGCCGGGGAAATCGACGAACAGCTTCTCCCCGGGCGCATGGGTCTGGCGCATGCTCACGTCGATCCCCTCGCGCCAGGACCGGTACAAGTTCGCGAACTGGGAGTACCCGTAGCCGTCGCCCTGGTGAGCTTCCCGGTACTCCACCCACAGCAGCTGCAGCGTCACGCCCTTGCGCCGCATCTCCTTATGCACCTGCTGCCAGTCCGGCTGCGGCCGGGGCGTGCCGGCCGGCAGTACCGGCGGGTACAAAAGTGCCTCCAGCCCGGCGTCGTCCAGGTCAGCCGGCAGCGGCCACTTCAGGCCAGCCCCCGCCGCCCGGACCAGGTAGTCGTGCACCGTGGTCTGCGGCACGCTCGCCGACAGGCTGGTCAGACGCTGACTCAGCTCCTCGCCAAGAGCCAGCCGCAGAACATCCCTGATCTTGCGCATATCGACGCGGGGTCGCGGCATCGGAGCCTTTTCCTCGGACTCATCTGTAGTGCCCGAGTAAGCGTCCGTAACCTCCGGCGTGTTACGACACGCCACCGATAGGTGATCGGAATCGATCGGAATCAGCGATCGGATTGCATCGGAACGGGTGATCGGATTCCGTCGGAATCCTCAC
>JBOHCP010000089.1:0-11675 GCA_050698875.1 Streptosporangiaceae bacterium
ACCATGCCGAACATGGAGCAGACCGGCCTGCTGCGGATCCGCTACCGCGACCTGAAACAGATCGCCGCGGACCAAGGCGCCTGGGACGCCTGCCACGCCTCGCTGCGCGACGACGCTGCCGAGCACCGCCAGGAGATCGCCGAGACTCTGCTGGACGAGCTGCGCCGCAACCTGGCGATCGAGGTGGAGTACCTCACCGAGGACGGGTTCGACCAGGTCAGGCGGCTCTCTGCACAGCACCTCCTAGAGCCGTGGTCGCTGCCCGAGCGCGAGCAGCCCCCATTGGCCGGGGTCGCCTTCCCTGGTCCGGGTAAGCCGGGCCTGCGGCGCAGCCATCTGTTCGTGTCCCGGCGCAGCCGGTTCGGCCTGTACCTGATCCGCGAGTACCAGCGCGAGCAGAAGATCACGCTCAAGAGCGCGGAGGTAGACGAGATCATCAGGGACCTGTTCGCCGTGCTGAGCGAGTCCGGCCTGCTGACGCAAGCGGTGCCGCCCGACGCCGGCGGTGAGGTGGCGGGTTACCGGCTGCGCGCGGCGGTGATCCAGTGGATGGCCGGCACTGGCCTGTCCGGAGCCGAAGACCGGATCCGCCGGACCGTCGCGAGCGAGGAGGGGCCGCGGGTCAACCCGTTCTTCCGCGATCTGTACACGGCTGTGGCAGAGCAGCTATCCGGTCTGCGCGCCAGGGAGCACACCGCGCAGGTGCCGCCCGCCGAGCGCCAGCAGCGCGAGGAAGAATTCAGCGAGGCCACCCTGCCGGTGCTGTACTGCTCGCCCACGATGGAGCTGGGCGTGGACATCAGCGCCCTGTCCGCGGTCGGGCTGCGCAACGTGCCGCCGACGCCGGCGAACTACGCCCAGCGCGCCGGCCGGGCCGGACGGTCGGGACAGCCTGCCCTCGTCGTCACCTACTGCGCCACCGGCAACGCGCACGACCAGTATTACTTCCGGCGGCCGGAGGACATGGTCGGCGGGTCGGTGGCGGCTCCCCGGCTGGACCTGGCCAACGAGGACCTGGTCCGCTCGCACGTGCACGCGATCTGGCTGGCCGAGACGGGGCTGGACCTCGGCGGGTCGCTGACCGACGTCCTGGACGCCTCGGGTGACAAGCCCGGCTACGAGCTGCTGCCCGAGGTGCGCCTGCTGGTCGACTCGGCTGCGGCCGCGGAGCGCGCGGCGCAGCAGGCGACCCGGGTCCTCGCCGGCGTGGCCGCCATCCTCGAGCGGTCGCCCTGGTGGCGCGCCGGCTGGATCGAGGACGCGGTGCGGGGTGCCCCGGCCGCGTTCGACGCCGCCTGCGACCGCTGGCGTGACCTGTACAGGCTTGCTCTGGCCGAGTTCAAGGTCCAGTCGGCCCGCTCGGTCGACAGCTCGCTGAAGCACTTTGATCGCAACATCGCGGCAGGCCGAGCCAGGGACGCGCGGGTGCAGCTGAACCTGCTCGCCAACGAGGGGTCGGACGACTTCCAGACCGACTTCTACGCCTACCGGTACTTCGCCTCAGAGGGCTTCCTGCCTGGCTACTCGTTCCCCCGGCTGCCGCTGGCGGCCTACATCCCCGGTCTGGCCGGCCGGCGCGAGGGTGACTACATCCAGCGGCCGCGGTTCATCGGGATCGGTGAGTTCGGCCCCGGCGCGGTGATCTACCACGAGGGAGCGCGCTACCAGGTCGTCAGCGCGGCGCTGCCCCCCGTCGAGCCTGGCCAGGCGGGCCTGGTCACGACCTCCGTCCGCCGCTGCGGCGAGTGCGGGTACCTGAACGACGACGCGGTCGGCATCGATGTGTGTGACAGCTGCGGCGAGCAGCTGCGGGACACGATGCGCGACATGCTGCGGCTGACGTCGGTCCGGACGCGGCGGCGTGACCGGATCTCCTCCGACGAGGAGGAGCGCCGCCGGTCGGGGTTCGAGCTGCAGACCTCCTACCGGTTCGGCGGCTACGGCGGGCACCCGAGCCGCACCGAGGCGACAGCTGTCGCGGCGAGCGGGCCGCTGCTGACCCTGCACTACGGGGACGCGGCGACGGTGCGGGTGACCAACGTCGGCCGCCGCCGGCGCCAGAACCCGAACCGGCTCGGTTACCCGATCGACGTCACCACGGGTCGCTGGCTGAAAGAGAACGAGCGCGCGGATCAGGCTGTCCCTGAAGAGGAGGACCTGGAGGCGTCCGCCGGCGTGAAGCGCAAGCAGCGGGTCATCCCTTACGTCGAGGACCGCCGCAACATCCTGGTGACCCGCCTGGTCACGCCGGTCAGCGAAGAGACCGCGGTGACGGCGGCCGTCGCCCTGGAGCGCGGCATCGAGGCGGCCTTCCAGCTCGAGGACAGCGAACTGTCGTGCGAGCTGCTGCCCGACAGCGGCGGCCGCGGACGGGCGCTGTTCATCGAGAGCGCCGAAGGCGGCGCGGGCGTGCTGCGGCGCCTGGTGGACGAGCCCGGCGCCCTGCGGCTGGCCGCGCGGACAGCGCTGCGGATCATGCACTTCGACCCGGACACTGGCGCGGACCGTGCCGAGCAGGAGGCCAGCCGGGGCGCCGAGCCCTGCGTCCGCGCATGCTACGACTGCCTGCTGTCCTACGGGAACCAGGGGGCGCACAAGCAGATCAACAGGCACCTGGTCCGGAATCTCGTGCTCTGCCTCAGCCAGGCCACGGCAGCCACCACTGCGCAGAGCGCGCCGGCGCCCGAGCCCGCCGGCGAGGCCGCGGCACGCTTCGTGTGCTGGCTGGCCGACCGCGACCTGCGGCTGCCCGACGAAGCCGACGTCGTCGTCGAGGGGACCCGGCCCGACCTGGTCTACCGGCTGCCCGACGGCAGCGTCGCGGTTTTCGTCGGCGCGGCCGACAATGACAGCGCGCGGGACGCGGCGGCCCGTGAAGTCCTCCGCGACCTCGGCTGGAGCGTCATAACTGTCGGAGACGAGTCAAGCTGGGCCGCGGTGACCGACCGGTATCGCAGTGTCTTCGGAGCGTCATGAGCACGAGTTTCGGTGTTGGCACGCTGGTCAGGAGCCGTGGCCGGGAGTGGGTCGTGCTGCCGCAGTCGCAGCCGCCCGACTTCCTGGTGCTGCGTCCGCTCGGCGGCTCCGATGACGAGGTCGCCGGGGTGTTCCCTGCGTTTGAGCAGGTGAGAGCCGCCGCGTTCCCTCCCCCTGACCCTTGCGATGCGGGGAACGCTGTCAGTGCGGGCCTGCTGCGCACCGCGCTGCGGATCGGGTTCCGGGCCAGCGCGGGGCCGTTCCGGTCGCTGGCGCGGCTGGCTGTCGAGCCGCGGGCCTATCAGCTCGTGCCGCTGCTGATGGCGCTGCGCCAGGAGACGGTGCGGCTGCTGATCGCCGACGACGTCGGCATCGGCAAGACCATCGAGGCCGGCCTGGTCGCGGCCGAGCTGCTGGAGCAGGGCGACGCGTCGGGTCTGGCCGTGCTCTGCGGGCCCGCGCTGGCCGAGCAGTGGCAGGGGGAGCTGGCCGGCAAGTTCGGTATCCACGCCGAGCTGGTGCTGCCGGGTACGATCCGGCGGCTGGAGCGCGGGCTGCTGCAGGGGGAGACGCTGTTCAGCCGGTACCGGCACCTGGTGGTGTCGACCGACTTCATCAAGCGGCCGGGGCTGCGGGAGCAGTTCTGGCAGGGCTGCCCGGACCTGCTGATCGTCGACGAGGCGCACACGTGCGTGTCGGACGGGACCGGCGGGCGGTCGCGGATGCTGCGGCACGAGCTGGTCGCGCGGCTGGCCGCCGACGCCGGGCGGCACCTGGTCCTGGTCACCGCTACCCCGCACAGCGGCAAGGAGGAAGGGTTCGCCAGCCTGCTGCAGCTGCTGAGCCCGGACCTGCCGCAGGCGGACCTGGAATCGGCGGACGGCCGGGCGCGGCTGGCCAGGTACTTCGTGCAGCGCCGCCGCGCCGACATTCGCTCGTACCTGGACGAGTCGACCCCGTTCCCGCAGGACCGGCTGAGCCAGGAACGGCCGTACGAGCTGTCCGCAGGGTACAAGGCCCTGTTCGACGACGTACTGCGCTACGCGAGGGAGACCGTGCGGGACCCGGCCGGCGGGCAGCTGCAGCAGCGGGTCAGGTACTGGTCCGCGCTCGCGCTGCTGCGGGCGCTGGCGTCCTCGCCGCTGGCCGCGGCTGCGACGCTGCGGGCGCGGGCGGCGAACCTCAGCGCGGCGGACGTCGAGGAGGCCGACCAGATGGGCCGCTCGGCGGTGCTTGACCTGCCGGACGAGGAAACCACCGAGTCTGCCGACGCCGTGCCGGGAGCAGACTTTGACGCGGGCGAGGACGACACGCCGCACCGGCGGCGGCTGGGCCGGCTCGCCGCGCGGGCGGAGGCCCTGGCCGGCGGGGCCGACGCCAAGCTGGGCGTGCTCACCGAGGTGGTCACCGAGCTGCTGCTTGACGGTTTCAACCCGGTCGTGTTCTGCCGGTTCATCGACACCGCGGAGTACGTCGCCGCGCACCTGTCCACGGTGCTCGGCGACGGCTGCGCGGTCGGCGCGGTGACCGGGACGCTGCCGCCAGAGGAACGGCGGGCACGGATCGCCGCGCTGGCGGCGGACGGCGAGCGCCGTCCGGTGCTGGTCGCCACCGACTGCCTGTCGGAAGGCGTGAACCTGCAGGACAGCTTCCAGGCTGTCGTGCACTACGACCTGGCCTGGAACCCGACCAGGCACGAGCAGCGCGAGGGCCGGGTCGACAGGTTCGGCCAGCGCGCCGCGACGGTCCGGGCGGTGACGATCTACGGCACCGACAATGGCATCGACGGCATCGTGCTGACCGTGCTCATCCGCAAGCACGAGCAGATCCACAAGGCGCTCGGCATCTCGGTCCCGGTCCCGGACCGCAGCGACGACGTCATGCAGGCCATCCTGGAGGGCCTGCTGCTGCGCGACGACCCTGGCGAGCAGCTCGCATTCGACGGCATGGGGACGGAACGCCGGGACGACCTGCACCGGGACTGGGACAGCGCGGTCACTCGTGAGCGCCAGTCCCGGACCAGGTACGCGCAGGCTGGCATCCAGCCCGCCGAGGTGGCCCGCGAGCTGGCGGAGATACGGGCCAGCCTCGGCAGCCGGGACGAGGTGGCGGCGTTCACCGAGGAGGCGCTGCGCGCCCTGCACGCCGACGTCATGCCCCTGCCTGATGGGCTGCGCGCGGCCACCGGGGGACTGCCGGACGGGCTGCGCGATGCGCTGCTCCCCGGCCACGCCGAGCCGCTGCCGTTCCACCGCGACCTGCCGGTGCCGGTCAGGGAGTCCTACCTGGACCGGACCGACCCGAACGTGGCCGCGATCGCCCGGTACGTGCTGGAGTCCGCGCTCGACCCGGCAGTTCCCGCCCGGCTGCGGCCGGCCCGCCGGTGCGGGGTGATGCGGACGGCGGCCGTGCGGCGGCGTACGACGCTGCTGCTGGTCAGGTTCCGCCTGCACGTGGAGCTGCCCGGCCGGGACGGGCCTGCGCAGGTCGTCGCCGAGGACGCCGGGCTGCTCGCCTACCGCGGCTCGGCGGCGGCCCCGCAGTGGCTGCCCGACGAGGAGGCCCGGGCGCTCGCGTCCGCGCGGCCGAGCGGGAACGTGCCGCCCGACCAGGCCGCCGACTTCACCGAGACCGCCGTGGCGGGGCTGCCAGAGGTGCTGCCGCAGCTGGCGAAGGCTGCCGACGAGCTGGCCAGGCGGCTGCGCGACGACCACATCCGGGTCCGCGAGGCGGCCGGCCAGCACGTCCGGCGGCAGATCACCGTCCGCGCGCAGCAGCCGCCCGACGTGCTCGGCGTGTACGTGTACCTGCCAGGACCGGCGGGGGGCGCGCCGTGACCGAGTTCGCATCCGTGCGGATCACCGGCGGGTTGCTGTCCAGCGCGCTGCTTGACCGTGTCTTCGCCGGTGACGCGCAGGTGCCAGGCACCGCGCCGGACACCTACGGCCTGGAGCGCGGCGAGTCGGTCCGCCAGCAGGCGTCCAGGTCCTGGCTGTACCTGGTCGACGTCTGGCGGGACTTCCAGCGCCGCCTGGCCGAGGGCGACGCCGCCGGGGCGGAGGCCGCGGCGGAGGCCCGGTCGGCCCGGGTCACCAGGCAGCGGTGGCTGCGGATCCTGCTGCGCGAGCTGGGCTTTCACGACCTGTCCGCCGACGGGACCGTGGAGCTGGACGGGCAGGCGTTCCCGGTCAGCCACCGGTCAGGGGACGTGCCAGTGCACCTGCTCGGCTGGGGCACCGAGCTGGACCGCCGGACAACCAATGTCACGGCGCGGGCGCCGCAGTCGATGCTGCAGGAGCTGCTCAACCGGGATGAGCGGCGACTGTGGGCGGTGCTGTCCAACGGCGTCACGCTGCGGCTGCTGCGCGACTCGGCCGCGCTTGTCGGCTCCGCGTACGTCGAGTTCGACCTGCAGGCGATCTTCGACGGCGAGCTGTTCTCCGACTTCGTGCTGCTGTACCTGGCCTGCCACGAGACCCGCTTCGCCCCCCGCGGCGACGGCGGGCCAGCGTCCTGTTACCTGGAGCAGTGGCGCAACGTCGCCGCCGGGCAGGGCGAGCGCGCGCTTGAGCAGCTTCGGAAGGGGGTCGAGAACGCGATCGCGATCCTCGGCACCGGGTTCCTCTCCTGCCCGGCCAACCCGCAGCTGCGCGCCCGGCTGGACCCGGCCGCCGGGGACCTGCGGCTGGACGACCTCAACCGGGCGCTGCTGCGGCTGGTCTACCGGATCCTGTTCTGGTTGGTGGCCGAGGACCGTGGCGCGCTGCTGATCCCCGACCCTGCCGACGCCGATCCGGCGGCCGCGCTGGCGCTGCGCGAAGCCCGCGAGCGGTATGCGGCCTACTTCTCGGCGGGGCGGCTGCGCAACCTGGCCCGCCGGCACCGCGGCACCCGGCACACCGACCTCTGGGAGGGTATCCGGCTGGTCTTCGACGGCCTCGGCGCCGTCGGCGGCATCCCCGAACTGGCGCTGCCCGGCATCGGCGGCATCTTCGAGTCGATGGCCGAGCACGGCCAGCCGCTGCCGCTCGACGAGCCGCTGGCCGGCGCCCGGCTGCCCAACGAGGCGCTCCTCGAAGCGGTCCGCGCGCTGGCGCAGGTCCGGTCCCGCGCGGGCGGCGGGCTGCGCCGGGTCGACTTCGGCAATCTCGGCGCCGAGGAACTCGGCAGCGTCTACGAGTCGCTGCTTGAGCGCAGACCGCACTACCACCCCGAGGAGCTCTCTTACACCCTCGACGTGCTGCCGGGCAACGAGCGCAAGGAATCCGGCTCCTACTACACGCCGACCGCGCTGGTGGAGTGCCTGCTCGACTCCGCCCTCGACCCGCTGCTCGACGAGGCCTGCAGGCGGCCGACCTCCGACGACCGGGTCGCCGCGCTGCTGGAGATCACCGTCTGCGACCCGGCCTGCGGGTCCGGGCACTTCCTGGTCGCCGCCGCCCGCCGGATCGCCAAGCGGATCGCCGCGGAAGAGAGCGGCGAGCCCGAGCCACCCGAAGCCGTCATCCGCGCCGCACTGCGCCGGGTAACCAGCCGGTGCATCTACGGCGTCGACGTCAACCCGATGGCTGCCGAGCTTGCCCGCGTCGCGCTTGCCCTGGAGGCGCTCGAACCCGGCAAGCCGCTCGCCTTCCTCGACCAGAACATCCGCGTCGGCAACTCCCTGCTCGGCACTACCCCGGCGCTGCTGGCCGCGGGCATTCCGGGCGACGCGTTCAAGCCGATCGAAGGCGACGACAAGAAGGTCGCTACTGCACTGAAGAAGCAGAACGCCGCCGAGCAAGCCGGACAGGGCGACCTGTTCAGCCTCGCCGGTATCCCGGTCACCAACACCGCACTCGCCCGGCAGGCCGAGCAGATCGCCCGCGAACTGCCGGACAACCTGGAAGACCTGCACATCCACCAGCAGCGCCAGGCGCTGGAACTGGCGGCATCCGCCGAGCTGCACCAGCAGAAGCTGCTCGCCGACGCCTGGTGCGCCGCCTTCGTCCAGCCCAAGACCGAGGAAGCCCGCCAGACCGCGATCACCCAGGCCACCCTGGAAACCTTGACCAGCGGCAGCGGGACGCTCGAATCCGCCGCGGCCGAGGAACTGGTCACCGACCTGACGCGGCAGTACCGCTTCTTCCACTGGCACGTCGAGTTCCCGCACATCTTCCGCACCGGCGAGGACGTCGATGGCGCCGACCCCGCCACCGGCTGGTCCGGGGGTTTCGCCTGCGTGATCGGCAACCCGCCCTGGGAACGCGTCAAGCTGCAGGAACAAGAGTTCTTCGCCGCCCGCAGCCCGGAGATCGCCAATGCGCCGAACGCGGCAGTCCGCAAGAAGATGATCGCGACGCTGGCCGACAGCGACAGCCCGGCCGACAGGTCCCTCTACGCCGAGTTCCAGGCCGAGCTCCGCAAATCAGCAGGCTGGAGCCACCTGCTCCGCGAGTCCGGCCGATACCCGCTGACCGGCCGCGGCGACGTGAACACCTACGCCGTCTTCGCCGAAACCGGCCGCACTATCATCGCGCCGACAGGCCGCTCGGGCCTAGTCCTGCCCACCGGCATCGCCACCGACGCGACGACCGCTCCGTTCTTTGGCGACCTGGTGCGCACCGCCAGGCTGGTCTCGTTCCTCGACTTCGAGAACGAGGCCTACCTGCTCAGCCGAGCAGTCCACCACTCGGTCCGATTCTGTCTCCTGACGGTCTGCGGTCGCGCCATCCGGGTGAATCAGGCGAGCTTCGCGTTCAGCACCCGGTACATGGCCGACCTGCCGGGCCGCCGCTTCACCATGCCGCCCGAGGAGATCCTGCTGGTCAACCCGAACACCGGTACAACACCGGTGTTCCGGTCCCGCCGCGACGCCGAGATCACGATCGGCATCTACAAGCACGTCCCGGTGCTGTGGCGAGACGAACCGGAGGAGAACCCCTGGGGCCTGTCGTTCATGGCGATGTACCACATGGCAAACGACTCAGGCCTGTTCAGGACGCGCGAACAACTGGAGCAGGACGGCTGGATTCTGGAGGGGAACGTCTTCACCCGCGCCGGCGAGCGGATACTGCCGCTGTACGAGGCGAAGATGATCCACTACTTCGACCACCGCTACGGCACCTACCAGGGCCAGACCGAGGCCCAAGCCAACATGGGCACGCTGCCCCGCCTGACTCCGGGCCAGCATGACGACCCGGACTTCGTGGTGGAGCCGCGGTACTGGGTCCAGGACTTCGACACCCTCGACCAGCAGAAGTCCAAGCCTGACAAGCCCGTCTACTCCGCCATCGGCGTCGCGTCACGATTGGCCGGCAAGCACTGGGACCGCGGCTGGCTCCTCGGCTGGCGTGACATCTGCCGAAGCACAGATGAACGAACGGTCATTGCAGTCTCACTGCCCCTGAGCGGAACGGGGGATACCTTGCTGCTCGCATTTCCGTCGGGCGACGGAAGTCTTCTGCAGGCTAATCTCTCGACGTTCGTTGTTGACTACTGCGCCAGGCAGAAGCTCACCGGCACTCACATGAAGTACTTCATCTTCAAGCAGCTGCCGGTCCTTACGCCGCAGGCGTACGGGGCCGATGTGCGCTGGCTTGCCGACAAGTCGCCGACCTATTGGATGAAGCAGCGTGTGCTGGAGCTGTCCTACACAGCGTGGGACGTGGAGCCGTTCGCGCGGGATCTGGGGGATGACGGGGCGCCGTTCCGGTGGGACGACGAGCGGCGGAGGCTGATCCGGGCCGAGCTGGATGCTGCCTACTTTCACCTGTATGGGCTGGAGCGCAACGAGGTGGAGCACGTCATGGATTCGTTCGGCGCGCTACGCCGCCGTGAGGAGCGCCAGCTCGGCGAGTTCCGAACCAAGCGCCTCATCCTGGACCGCTACGACGCGATGGCCGAGGCTGCCCGCACCGGCCAGGCGTACCAGACGATTCTCGACCCGCCGCCCGGTCACGGCCCCCGCCACCTTGCCTGAAGGAGATCCCGTGGAGCAGGAGACAATCCGCAATGCCCTCTTGTTTCAGACCGCAATGGAGATATTGCGCGACGCGACCGGCCCGCTGCCGCCCAAGGAGGTAATGGCACAGGTCGCTGACCGGATCGTGCTGACGCCATACGAGCTGAGCACCTACGAGAGCGGCCAATCCCGATGGTATGTGGCGCTTGGTTTCATCACTGGCGGCGCCGCGACAGTCCTCTGGGTTACGAAACACGGCGGCTGGGCGATCACGGACAAGGGCAGGGCGGCCCTAGACGAGTTTCTGTCAGCACCAGCCCTGTATGCGGAAATGAACCGGCTGTACGCCGAGATCGACCAGCGGCGCAAACAGGCACAGCAGAATCTGAGCGAGAACCTCCAGTTCATTGCCCGCGCGCTCAGCGTTGTCGAACCTGGTAACTGGACGGCCCATGACGACGTCGCCGTCCTTCTCGGTGCCACTGCGACACAAGTCATCGACTTCCTGGTGAACGGGCAAGTGAAGCTGGCTGACTCTTACCGGGTCTTGAACGCCGACGGCACCGTCCCAGCTGAGGGACTTCTGAACCCAGCCCTTCGTGGCCTGGATCTCGTTGGTCGGCTGACCTCCGAAGGTGTCGAGTTCGATGCCAGCGGACGGGCGAACCAAGAGCAACGGCTAACTGCCGACGCCCTGCAGGAGCTGCTGTCGGCGGCTCCCGCGCCTGAGCCTCCTGGGGGCGTAGCTGCCCGGCGGGCGTGGATGGTTCGCGGGTCTAACGTCGAGGGTTACAACCTGGTGGATGACTGGCTGACCGGAGGTTACGTCTCGCTCAGCGCGTCCCAGCTCACGCCGTTCACCGACGTTCCCTCGTTCGATGAGCTGCGGCAGCGGGTCGAGACCGGATACCAGCACAAGTCCTATGCCTACCGTGCGCAGCGGCTGGAGGAACTCGACCGCTTCCTGCGCCGGGTCCAAGCCGACGACCTCGTGCTGACCACGACCGGCGGCAAGGTCTACCTCGGCCGGGTAACCGGATCTGCCTACTTCGCCAATCCGGCCGACGCACTGTCTACTCTGCGTCGCGACGCCCGCTGGCTCAACGCGGACACGCCCGTGGACGGCAGCGCCCTGCCGGCCCCGGTCCCTGCGCTATTGCAAAGCCAATCGGCCATCGTCGAGTTGACGCAGGCCTACTCGCAGCTCGCAGGGCTTGTCTCCGAGCCTGAGCGGTCCGAGCCCGTCCCCGCTCCACCGCCGCTTGAGTTGCGGTTTCACCCGGTCACCGCGGAGTTCGCGGCCGAGGTGCTGTTGGACGAGGGCGAGCTAGCCACGATCGCCGAGCTTTTGTGGGACCAAAAGCAGATCGTGCTGTACGGCCCGCCAGGCACCGGTAAGACGTGGCTGGCCGAGAAGCTCGCGCGCCATCTCACCGACGAGGGCGCGGTGCAGCTCGTCCAATTCCATCCCTCCTATGCCTACGAGGACTTCTTCGAGGGATTCCGCCCCGAGGCTGGCGGGAGCGGGACGCTCACGTTCACGCTGCGGCCAGGCCCGTTCCGGTCATTCGCGGAAGCTGCCGCGGCCAACACTTCCACGCCGTACATCCTGATCATCGACGAGATCAACCGGGCCAATCTGGCGAAGGTGTTCGGTGAGCTGTACTACCTGCTGGAGTACCGCGATCACTCAATCAGCCTGCAGTACTCGCCTGACCGCGAGTTCACGCTGCCGCCGAACCTGTTCATCGTCGGC
>JBOHCP010000090.1:0-11602 GCA_050698875.1 Streptosporangiaceae bacterium
GCACCAGGCCGGGCAGCGCGTCATCCGGCACGGTGAGCAGCACCAGGTCGGCACCGCCGACGACCTCTTCCGGCAGGCGTACCGGGGTGCCGGGCAGGAACCGGTCGACTCGCCGCCGGGAGGCGTCCGACACCGCTGACGCTGCCGTGATCCGATGACCGGCGCGGCTCAGCGCTACTGCCAGCGCCGTGCCGGCCCGGCCCGCACCGACGACGCCGACATTGAGCCGGGCCGGATGGACGTGTCCGGCATCTGGCGGGGCCGCTTCGCCCGGCGTGCTGTCAGGAGTCATGCCGGGCACCGGGTCGTCACGAGTGCCATTGCCAGCCGTCTCTCGAGCTTGGCGACTCATCGTCGGAGTCGTCCGGCGGCTTCGGCGCCCGGCAGCAGCGCTCCAGGTAGAGCGCCGCCGCCAGCAGCGCCAGGGTGGCCGCCAGGGTCACCCCCGCCACCCTGGCGTCCCTCGCGGGCACGCTCTTGTCAAGCTCGCGCAGCACGAAGACCAGGTACCCAGCGACCAGCCCGCCCAGCGCGGCGGCGGCAGCGGAGCTGGCCTTGGCCAAAGCGACGAGCCGGGCCACCGCAAGCGGAGCCAGCGGCTTGGCTCCCTTCCGGCGACCGGACAGCCTGGCGTGCACGCTGCGGCCGACGGCTGCCTCGGCGAGCGCAAGGGCGGCGAGCGCCGGCACGGCCGTGATGGGCAGCAGTGGCAGATTGACGAACGTCGCCCTGGTCGCCAGCCACCCGACGATCAGGCCGATGACGAAGATCGCCAGCAGCGTGCCTGGCCTGGTCATGCGCACGGCGTCACGCCTCGTCTTTCGGCCGGGCCGGCAGCGCAAGGCTGAGGTCCGCCCGCCGCAGCACTCCGGCCATCGAGGTTCCGGCGAGCAGGTCGCCGACCGGGCCGGAGCCGGGCAGGACGGCCGCCGGCTGTACGTCGAGCCAGGGCGCCAAGACAAAGGCCCGCTCGTGCGCGCGCGGATGCGGAAGCATGAGGTCCGGATCCGCGCTCAGTTCCTCGCCGCAGGTGATGATGTCGACGTCCAGCGTGCGTGGACCCCACCGGACGGTTCTGACCCGCCCGGCGGCCCGCTCCGCCGCGGCGCAGCGGGCCAGGATCTCGCGCGCTGGCAGCGAACTCCGAGCTAGCAGAACCGCGTTCAGGTAGCGGGCCTGGTGCGGACCGCCCACCGGCGTCGTCTCGTACACGCCAGAGATGGCGGCGGCGGTGAGCCCGTCGCCGTCCAGCACGTCGATGCCGCGCTGCAGGTTATCCATCCGGTCACCGAGGTTGCTGCCCAGCGCCAGCACGACCGCGCGCGTGCGGAAGGCCGGCCCGTGGCTCATGGCCGGCTCCGGCGGATCGTCACGCTGATGTCCGCTACGCTCGCGCTGACCGGGGCCTCCGGTTTGTGCACGGTGATCTCGGCCGCTCGCACCACTGGGTTGGCCAGGCACGCGGCCGCCAGCCGTTCCGCGAGCGTCTCGATGAGGGCCACCGGCGGTCCGGCCACGATCTCGGCGAGCCGGCTGGCGATCGCCGCATAGTCAGCGGTGAGCCGCAGGTCGTCGCTGGCGGCCGCCGGCGCGGCATCAAGCCAAAGCAGTGCGTCGACGACGAAGTCCTGGCCGGCCACCCGCTCCTCGGCGAGCACTCCGTGAAAGCCACGCGCCCGCAGGCCGGCGATGGAGATGCGGTCCAGCATCAGCGCGGGCCCGCCGCGGGGAGTCCAGGGGGGTCGTCTCCCCGGCCGGGCGCTGCCAGTGATTCATCCCGCCATCGCGTGGCTACCCGCACGGCGTCAAGGTTGCCGGGAACCAGGTGGACACGAACGCACCAGGCCCCCGCCGTGACGGCGAGCGCGGTCAGCGCGATGGTGGCGTCGTCGCTCCCCGCGAAGGACCGGGGCCGCGTGTCGGACCCGGCAAGCAGCTTGCCGAGGAATCCCTTTCTTGACGCTGCCACCAGGACCGGGAACGGCTCGTCATAGCCCTCGTGCCGGGCGATCTGGTCCAGGTGCGCGAGCAGCGTCCAGTTGTGCTCGGGGAGCTTGGCGAAGCCCAGGCCGGGATCCAGGATGATGGTGCCGGGATCAACGCCCGCGGCCGTGACCGCCTGGAGCCGACGGCCAAGCTCGCGGTGCACCTCGGCAACCACGTCGGTGTAGACGGCCGGCCCGTACATGTCCGCGCTATGGCCGCGCCAGTGCATCACGACGTAGGGAACGCCGGCCGCAGCGACCACGCCGGCCATGTCGGGATCTGCAAGGCCGCCACTGACGTCGTTCACCAGCCGGGCCCCGGCCGCCAGCGCCCGGCTCGCCACCTCGGCGCGCATCGTATCGATGCTCACAAGGCCGCCGGCGTCCGCGAGCGCGGCGACCACCGGCATCACCCGCTGTAGCTCGTCCTTGACCGGTATGCGCTGCGCGCCCGGTCGAGTGGACTCGCCGCCGACGTCGATGATGTCGGCGCCCTGACTGGCCAGCTCGAGGCCGTGCGCGATGGCCTTGTCCGGGTCGAGCCAGGTCCCGCCATCGGAAAACGAGTCAGGCGTGACGTTGACCACGCCCATGACGAGGCAGCGCCCTGCCGAGGGCAGACCCGGCAGCACCGGACGTCGCCGACCATCATGAGCGCTCACGACAGCCAATCTACGTGCTCCGCCACGGCGCCGTCGCTGGGGCATTCCATCGTGTTGATACCCGCAAACCTGGCATTTCCCCACTAGACCGCTGGCCAGTATGCGGCACCGTGTCGCCGTCCGGCTGGCCGACTACCTCGCGGCGCGGCGCCTGAACGGGCGGGCCAGCCGCACGGCGAGCCGGTTCAGGCCGAGCCGGCGAGCGATCCTGCGGATCTCGACCGTGGGCCAGACCAGGAACGCCTCGGCCTCCAGCGCGGCAATCCCGATCCGGAGCGCGTCCCTGGTACCGGGGAAGACGAGGAACCGCGGCACCCACTCCGGGCAGAACTTGGCGTTGAACTTGTAGAGGGACTCGATCTGGAACCAGCGCGACAGGAACAGCAGGCACCCGCGCCAGGCACGCAGTACCGGGCCCGCCCCGATGCGCTCGCCGCGCTCCAGGGCCGCCCGGAAGACGGCGAAATTCAGCGAGGCCCGCTTCACGCCGAGAGCGGGCGCCGCCTTGATCGCCTCGACGATGAGGAAGTCGTTCAGCCCGGCAGCGGCGGACCGGTCCCGGCGCATCAGGTCAAGCGAGAGGCCGTCGCCGCCCCACGGGACGAAGTGCAGCATCGCGCGCAGGACGCCATCCAGGGTCGCGGTCGCGATCACGCACCGGCCGTCGTCGGGCCCGCCGATCCGGCCGAGCGCCATGGAGAAGCCCCGCTCCGTCGGGCTGCCGCGCCAGCTGTCGGCCTGGCGCACCATCCGGGCGAGCTCCTCCGGCGGAATATCCGAAACGCGACGGATCTCGGCGGTGTACCCCTTCTTGGCGACGCGGCTCACCATCTGCCGGACGTTGCGCATGGCGCGGCCCTCGAGGCTGAAGTCAGCGACGCTGACCACCGCCTCGTCCCCCAGTTCCAGGGCGGTCAGCCCGCCGTCCCGGCACCAGATCTCCGCGCCGAGCTCACTGCACCCGATCACGGCAGGCACCCAGGCATGCCGTGCCGCCTCCTCGAGGAAGGCATGGATCGCGCCCGGCCAGGCTTCCGCGTCGCCGATGGGATCGCCGCTGGCCAGCATCACACCGGACAGGACGCGGTACCCGATGCAGGACTTACCGGACGGAGACCACAGGACGCTCTTGTCCTCCCGAAGCGTGAAGTAGCCGAGCGAGTCCTGCTCGCCGTAGCGGTCGAGGAGACTCCTGATCCCGCCGGTGTCGGCGGGCTGCAGCCGAGACTGCGCCGCCGCCGGCCGAAGGAACATAAAGATCGCCCAAACCAGCGTCAGCGCGCCCAGGCCGCCGGTCACGAAGCCGAAGTGGTCAGCCCTCGGTTCGCTGACGAACTGCACCGGTCCGGAGAAGCCGATGGTGTTCATGACGACCGAGTAGACGAGCTGCGTCAGCGAGTAGCTGCGGCGCAGCCCACCGATAATTGCCAGCGCGGCTAGGCCGATAACCAGGTCGGCGACGATCAGGCACGACAGCACCCAGAGCGCTCGCCACCGCGATCTCCGGTCGCCGACTGCGTAGAACTGACGACGGAACGCAGACAGCGCAACCAGCAGCACGGCGGTGCCCGCGATCTGGAGCGGGTGCGGCGGCTGCAAGGGGACGAGCTGGTTGATCGCGTGCGCGATGATCCCGAGTCCGGCGTGCAGGACAAGTCCGACCGCGAGCAGCGTCATCACCGCCGCCCACGCCCTGCGCTTGCGTCGGCGCAGGCCGTGGGAGAGCATCAGCAGCAGCACGCCGATGATGACATCGGTCGTTCTGGTGAGGTTGACCAGCGTGCCAGGCACGATGTCAGATAGGCCCCGCAGCCGCCGGTGATACAGGTGCGGCAGTAGCCCCTCGATGATGTAGCCCAGGCCGATGATCAGGGCCATCAGGCCGGCGCACAGGGGCACCCAGCGCAGTTGCAGGCGCTGGTCCGCGCCCCGCTGCGGCGACGGCCGTATGACCGACCTCTGGGGCGGCTGGTCCTTCACGCCAGCCTGGGTCCTCGACGGCCCAGGCCCGGTTGATTCAGTCATCTCGGGCAACACGGTCGGGCCCCGTTTCACGGGGGATCAGCGTAGTCTTCGCCAACGGAGGCCAAGCGCAAACTGCGCTATCGGCAGCTAGCCTGGTCAGCGCCTGCTCGTGAGCAGGCTCATCGCTTCGAGCCGCGTCGTCTCCGAACTGAGAAATGACCCGCGCACCGCAGACGTCACGGTCTTGGCACCGGGCTTGCGCACACCGCGCATCGACATGCAGAGATGTTCGGCCTCGATTATCACGATAACGCCGCGCGGCTCCAGAGTCTGCATCATCGCGTCCGCGATCTGGCTGGTCATGCGTTCCTGCACCTGCGGACGCCGGGCGTACACGTCGACCAGCCTGGCCAGTTTCGACAGGCCGGTGATCTGGCCCTTCTCGTTGGGGATGTAGCCGACGTGCGCACGGCCGAAGAACGGCACCAGGTGGTGCTCGCAGGTCGAGTACAGCTCGATGTCGCGGACCAGCACCATCTCTTCGTGGTCGGCGTCGAATACGGTCGTGAGCACGTCCTGAGGCTCAAGCAAGAGGCCCGCGAACTGCTCGCTCATGGCGCGCGCCACCCGGGCCGGAGTGTCCCTGAGCCCGTCGCGATTGGGATCCTCGCCGACCGCCAGCAGCACTTCCCTGATCGCGCGCTCGATGCGCGGAAGATCGAACCTGCCGTCTCTCAACGGCCCTCGCCGTCTTGCGAACCGTCAGCGCCGCCGCCCTCACTGCCGGGCTGGCTGTCGCCGAGCGGATTCCCGCCAAGCGGCCTGCCGCCGCCCAGCGGGTTGGCGCCGCCCAGCGGGTTGGCGCCGCCCAGCGGATTGGCGCCGCCCAGCGGATTGGCGCCGCCCAGCGGCGAGCTGTAGCCGCTGGCCCCAGTGGGCGGAGTCGCCCCGGCGGGCAGCCCCACCGCGCTAGAGGACTGGCCGTTGCCCAGCGCCTGCGCCACGCCGCCATCAGACGCCGAGGTCAGGGCCAGTTCCTTGGGCGTCAGGACGGGGGGCCGGTCGGACGGCAGGCGCTTCCCGTAGCCGGTGTACGAGCCCCGAATCGGCCGCTTGTGCACCGGCGCGAAAATCTCGAGTACCTGATTGCGGGACAGCGTCTCGTGCTCGAGTAGTTGCAGCACGAGATGGTCAAGCACGTCCCGGTACAGGACCAGGATCTCCCACGCCTCGTCGTGGGCCGACTCGATGAGCCTGCGCACCTCGTCGTCGATCGCGGAGGCGATCTCCTCGGAATAGTCGCGTGCATGCGACATCTCCCGGCCGAGGAACGGCTCACCGTCGCCGGTGCCGAACTTCCGCGCGCCAAGACGCTCGCTCATGCCGTACTCAACAATCATGCCGCGCGCGATTGATGACGCCTTCTCGATGTCGTTCGCAGCGCCGGTGGTGGGCTCGTGGAAGACCAGTTCCTCCGCTGTCCTGCCGCCGAGCAGCATGGCGAGCTGATCCATCATCTCAGCGCGGCTGACCAGGAACTTATCCTCCGACGGCGCGGCAGCCGTGTAACCGAGCGCCCGACCGCGCGGAATGATCGTTATCTTGTGCACCGGATCGGCGTGCGGTAGCGCGTGTCCCACCAGGGCGTGCCCGCCCTCGTGGTAAGCGATGATCTTCCGCTCCTTCTCCGACAGCAGCACGCTCTTGCGCTTCGGGCCCGCAGTCACTCGGTCGATGGCCTCCTCGAGCCAGGCCATCTGGATCTGCGTCTCGTTGGCCCGCGCGGTCAGCAGGGCCCCCTCGTTGATCACATTGGCCAGGTCGGCGCCGGTAAAGCCGGGCGTCCGCCTCGCGATCACGTCGAGGTCGACGTCAGAGGTGAACGGCTTGCCCCTGGCGTGCACCCGCAGGATGCCCTTCCGGCCTGCCAGGTCGGGCTGGGCGACGACGATCTGGCGGTCAAACCGGCCGGGCCGCAGCAGCGCCGGGTCCAGGATGTCAGGCCGGTTCGTCGCCGCGATGACGATGACGCCGCCCTTGGTGTCGAAGCCATCGAGCTCGACCAGCAGTTGGTTCAGCGTCTGCTCGCGCTCGTCGTGGCCGCCGCCGAAGCCCGCGCCGCGGTGCCGACCCACGGCGTCGATCTCGTCGACGAACACGATGGCGGGCGCGTTGGCCTTGGCCTGCTCGAACAGGTCGCGAACGCGCGAGGCTCCGACGCCGACGAACATCTCGACGAAGTCCGAGCCGGAGATGGAGTAGAACGGCACTCCCGCCTCGCCGGCCACCGCCCTGGCCAGCAGCGTCTTGCCCGTTCCTGGCGGCCCGTACAGCAGCACGCCCTTGGGGATCTTGGCGCCGATCGCCTGGAACTTGCCCGGGCTCTGCAGGAATTCCTTGATTTCCTGCAGTTCCTCGATCGCCTCGTCGGCTCCGGCCACGTCAGCGAACGTAGTCTTGGGCGTGTCCTTGGTGATGAGCTTCGCCTTGGACTTGCCAAAGTTCATCACTCGGGAGCCGCCGCCCTGCATCTGGTTCAGGAAGACCATGAACAGCAGGAAGATGATGAGGAATGGCAGGTAGCTGAAGACCAGCGTCCAGAACGAGCTGCTCTTGGGCACCTTCACGTTGTAGGCGCTCTGCGAGAGCGTGCCCTTGGCGACCTGGTTCTGCAGGTCAGTTGCCAGCTGGGTGCCCTGCCCGCCGACCCAGGACGCTTCCCAGTTATGCCCGCTCTTCGTGGTGAGCTGGATGGTCTGATCCACGTCGGTGAGCGTGACCGTTCTCACGTTCCCGCTCTGAATCGCCGCGATCGCCTGCGACGTGGGCACCATCTGGTACGTGGGTCCCGTATTCACGAGCTTGTACAGGATCACGAGGATGATGGCGACAAAGAGGATGGCAAGCACCCAGCCGCGGAAAACGCGCTTCAGATCCATCGATGAACGGCCCACAGGTCCGGCCAGTCCCTCCTGACGAGCCTCACGCCTCGCCGTCAAGCGACGGGGCTGCCTTGCCTTTCAGCGTGAACGCGCGGCTATTTCTTCCCGACCGCCACGGCGCGAGAATACTCGACGTTACACCGCGACGACCAAGGCCGGCACACGGCGGGCCGCACAGGGGCAGTGGCGACCGTCTTACGCCTCTTACCCGGGTTAACGAAATTAATCGGGTGCGAGTTCCCCCGCTGACCGCTGCCGGAACGCTCAGTAGTCCGTGCCCGGCCGGTACACGTGCTCAGCCAGCGTCCCGATGAAGGGCAGATTCCGGTATCTCTCGGCGTAGTCCAGTCCGTAGCCGATGACGAACTCGTCTTCGATGTCGAAGCCGGTGTAGGCGACATCGACGTCCATCCACACGGCCGACGGCTTGCGCAGCAGCACGCAGACCTGCACGGACGCGGGACCGCGAGACCGCAGGTTGCCGATCAGCCAGGACAGCGTCAGCCCGGAGTCCACGATGTCCTCGACCACCAGCACGTGCCGGCCGGTGATATCGGCGTCAAGGTCCTTGAGGATCCGCACCACGCCGGACGACCTCGTGCCTGAGCCGTAGGACGAGATCGCCATCCAGTCCATCTGGACCGCCCTGTGCATGGCCCTGGCCAGGTCGGCCATCACCATGACGGCGCCTTTGAGCACCCCGACGAGAAGAAGGTCGCGATCGGCGTAATCCGCGTCGATCTCGGCGGCCAGCTCTCCGACCCGCTGCCGCACCTGCTCGGCCGTGATCAGGACGTCCTTGAGGTCCGCACCCATGTCAGTCGCGTCCACCGGGACTCCTCCGATCGCGCTGCGGTTCAAGCACCCCCGCAGGGTCAGCCAGGGGACACCACCCCAGGAACCCCCGCGGTACCAGCCGTGGGCACGACCTAGGTAACCCCGGTCGTGGTGAAGAGCAGCCTGCCATACCTGCGCTCGCACCTCACGCCGCCCGGCAGATCCGCCCACCGCTGGCCGTGCCAGCTGGTCACCAGTTCGTCCATGCGCCGGACGTGTCGCTGCGACAGAGCACCCGCGGGGCAGCCCGCCGCGAGCGCGGCGAGCCGCAGCAGCCGGTTCCTGACTGCCGCTGGCAACGCGGCCAGATCGCGGGCCGGCCACCCCTGCTCGCGCGCCATAGCCGGGCCGCCGAGTCGGTCGGCCTCCGCCGCGGCGATGCCGTCGAGCACCTCGGCGTCAGCCCTGAGCAGGTCGGCGGTCCTGGCCAGCGCCTCGGCGACGCCGGGCCCGAGTGCCTCGGCGAGGGCCGGCATGAGCTGGCTCCGGACGCGAGCCCTGGTCAGGGCCGGATCACGGTTCTGCGGATCATCCCAGGGGTCCAGGCTGAGTGCCGTGCAAGCGGCCCTGGTCTGGTCGCGGCGGATGCCGAGCAGCGGCCGCAGGTAGCGGCCAGAGCTGGGGGCCATCCCGGCCAGCGACCGAGCCCCGGAGCCGCGGGCGAGGCCGAGCAGCACGGTCTCAGCCTGGTCGTCCAGGGTGTGCCCGAGCAGGACGGCAACGGCGCCCGCCGTCTCGGCGGCCTGGTCCAGCGCCGCATACCGGGCATTCCGCGCAGCCGCCTCGGGCCCGGGGTGGGGGCTGGCCCCCGGCGCTGCGACGGTCACCGCGACCGACAGGGCCGGGCTCAGCCCGAGCGCCGTCATGACCTCGGTCACCCGCCGCGCACGCGCTGCCGAGCCGGTCTGCAGCCCGTGGTCGACTGTGACGCCGCCGGGCAAGAGCCCGGCCCGCCGTGCCTCGAAGGCCAGCGCGGCGGCTAGCGCCAGGGAATCCGCTCCGCCCGAGCACGCCGCCAGCACCACGTCGCCGGGCGCCAGGCCGGCCAGGGTGACCCTGACCGCACGCCGGACCGCTGCCACCGCCGGGTGGGGCCCCACCGGACGTCCGCTCCTAACGTCAGTCAGCCGCCGCAGATTCTGCGGCGGCTGTGCCTGTCCCGTCCACGCGCTCCAGCCAGGCCTGCGGGCTCGCCAGCTCGTCCCTGGTCGGCAGCGTGTCCGGTGACGTCCACACCTTGTTGAAGGTCGCCATGCCCGCCACGTCGACGACGGTCCGGACGAATCGCGAGCCCTGCTCGTACTGCTTCATCTTCAGGTCGATGCCGAGGATCCGGCGGATGGCCTGCTCCAGCCGGCCTGCAGAGCCGCGTCGCGCGGTGAACTTTGCCCTGATCTCCGCGACGGACGGGACAACTTCCGGGCCGACCGCATCCATGACATAGTCGCCGTGCCCCTCGACGAGCGTCATGACCGCGGTCATCCGGTCCAGGATCTCCCGCTGCCGCGGGTTCTGCATGGCCTCGATCAGGCTCTCACCCTCACCCCCGCGGACAGCGCCGGCGACCGCGTCGGCGGCGGCCCGCAGCCGGTCCAGGATCGAGGCCGGGTCGAGGTCGGAGGCCAGCAGGAAGTCCGACATCTGCTGCTGGACGTACGGCCGGAGCCAGGGCACCGACGTGAACTGAGTCCGGTGCGTCTCCTCGTGCAGGCAGACCCATCGCCGGAAGTCGTGCGAATCTACCTCGAGTTCTCGCTCGACCATCACGATGTTGGGCGCAACCAGTGTCAGGCGGCCTGCCGGGGCATCCGTACCGGGCGCGTCGGGATCGGGCGGCAGGAAGAGCTCGTACTGCCCGAGCACCCGGCTTGCCAGGTACGCCAGGATCAGCCCCGCCTGCATGCCCGTAACCCGCGAGCCCACCGCCGTGATCAGCGGACCAGGCTGCGGAACATTCGGGGTCTCGGAGATCCGCTGCACGAGCGGGTCGAGCACCACGCGGAACCCGTCCACATTTGCACGGATCCACCCAGGGCGGTCGACCACGGCGACCTTGCCATCGTCCGCGGCGCCCGGCAGGCCGGTGAGCTCGCGCACCGGCTCCGCGACCGCGGCGGCGAGCTGTCGTAGCTCGGCCACGACGGTCCTCGCCTCGGTCATGCTGACCTGCGGGCCTGGCCTGACCCAGCGGACACCGGTGGACGTCGCCACCTGCCAGTCGATCATCTGAGTGGTGCTCACCCCTCCACCGTACGTGGAGTCGGACGGCTTTGCTCGGCCCCCTACTGGCAGCCGCACCCGGCCAGCGCGCTGGCCAGGTCGACCATCTGCGCCGCGGCGCTCGCCAGCGCGTCGCTCGGAACCTGGTCTGCCATCACGGCGAACGCCAGCAACTGGCCATCCTGCGCGTACGCGCTACCAGCCAGGGCCACGACGTTGTCGAGGTTGCCGGTCTTCGCCCGCACGACGCCAAGTCCGGCGTCACCGCCGCCGCCGAAGACGCTGCCGCCTGGCAGCAGCGTGCCAGAGAAGCCCTCGACCGGCAGTCCGGTCAGCACCGTCCGTAGCTGCGCGGTAGTGGCGGCGAGCCTGATGAGCTTGACCAGCACCGCCGGGGCGATCTTGTCGGTTGGCGACAGGCCGCTGCCGTCATAGAGCTCCAGCTCGCCGGTGACGCCGAGCCCGCGCAGGACCGAGGTGACCGCGGCCGCCCCCCCGCTGAACGAGGCGGGCTGACCAGTTGCGATCGCGACTTGCCTGGCCAGGTTCTCCGCGATCACGTTGTTGCTCTCCTCGAGCATCCACTGCACGATCTCGGCCAGCGGGGGCGACTGCACGCTAGCCAGTGTCGTGGCCCCGGTCGGCGCGGTGACCTGCTGCGCGGCTCCGCGTACGGTGATGCCGTCGACGGCCAGGTAGCCCGCGAAGACGTTCGCGGCCAGCTGGGCTGGAACGGCCGAGCGAAGCCCGCCGCCCGCATCGGCATCCACCGGCGTGCCCGCCGAAGTCACCCGGCCCTGGTCGACCTCGAGCGGGGTGATGGCGCTGACGTTGCCGGTCGTCACGTAGCTGGGCAACCAGCCAGGCGCGAGGCCGGGACCGGTGTACAGCGAGGTGTCGTAGCCGAGCTGGACCGTGCGCTGGCCGCGCGCCCGCAGCGCTCGCGCGGTCTGGCTGGCGAGCACGATCAGTGTGGCCGGCTGGGGATAGT
>JBOHCP010000091.1:0-11558 GCA_050698875.1 Streptosporangiaceae bacterium
GAGCAACTCCGGGTCGGTGCCTGGACCTTCAACTTAAGGATCGTCGGGGATTTGCAGCGGCGCATGACGAGCGTCAGCGGCGCTCCCGGCCCAGGCTGGCCGGGTCGGCTGGCCTGGCGGGATAGCGGTGGCTGCGCTTGGCCTGGCGGGGGGTTTGACCGGCAGTGCCGGTCTGCGGCTGGGCGTGCACCAGGCGACGGTGGGCAAGTGGCGCGCCCGGTTTATCGAGCGCCGGCTGGACGGTCTGTGTGATGAGGACCGGCCGGGCTGGCTGGCCTCGATCACCGACGAGCAGGTCGGTGCCGGCCAACTAGCCTTCCTCAAAGTCGGCGAAATGCTGGCTGCCAGCATCAAGACTTACCTGCGGATGCCACCGCCAGGTTTGCTAAGGCGCGCGTGAGAGCGACGGAATCCGGAATCCGCGCTTGCCAGGCTCCGAGTCGCGTGTTGGCAATAGTCAATGGATAGCGCTCAGCTGCGGTGACCGGCGCTGACGCCAGCCCGGCGCTGACCGGGGCGACCAGGCTTTGCCGCGCGGCTCGGCGGCTGGCTGGAATCGCGGATCTCCAGCTCTGGCTGAAACATCACCTGGCGGTGCTTGTGGTCTCGGCCGCCTATAGCCTCTTCCAGCAGCAGCTGCGCGCCGGTGCGACCGAGCTGGTGCCGGGGCTGCCGTACGGACGAGAGCGGCACCGACGCAGCCGCGGCAAACTCAATGTCGTCGTACCCTACGATCGCGATGTCTCCAGGCACGCCGATCCCGTGCTGTGCCAGCTCCTGGAGCAGTCCGAGTGCGATGAGGTCGTTCGCGCAGAACACCGCTGTGGGCCGCTGCCGCGAAGGAAGCTGCGCTATCACGCTTCCGGCGTGCTGGCCGGCCGGGAAGTTCAGCGCGGAGGTCTCGATCAGCTGAAGCTCGGCATCGGTTCCGCCCGCACGCTGGATAGCACGCAGCGCCCCCTGCTGGCGGTCGGAAACCTGCCGGATGCTCAGTGGGCCGCCCGCGAAGGCTAGACGCTCATGGCCAGCTTCGAGCAGATGTGACAGGGCGACATCGCCGCCGAGGATGTCATCGACAGTGACGGAGCACTGTCGTCCATTCGGTGAGGCGCTGTCGATCAGGACCACAGGGGTTCCGCGCTCCTGCAGCCGGGACAGACGTTCGTCCGCGCCTGCGACAGGTGTGATCAGGACTCCCTGGACACGGTGCTCCTCGAGCAGGTCGAGGTACCGTGTTTCCTTGGGCAGCTGGTCGTCGCTGTTGCAGAGGATGACCGAGAGCCCTGACCTGCTAGCCTCGTCCTCCACCCCTCGCGCCACGTCGGTGAAGAACGGGTTGGTGACGTCGAGTACCACCAGGCCGATGATGCGGCTGCGGCCGGCTCGCAGCTGCCTTGCTGACTCGTTCCGAACGAAGCCGAGATCTCTTATCGCGCTGTCGACTCTGCGGCGGGTCTGCTGTGAGACCAGGTCCCGGCGGTTCAGTACATTCGATACGGTGCCTACCGATACCCCGGCGCGGGCGGCAACATCTCTGATGCTGACGGGGCCGTTCACGAGCGTCCTTCCTCCTCTCAGCATGTCGCGTCTGGGCCCTGCCACCGGCCTCGGCGCGGTTCACGGGCTAGGCGCTATCGCATTGACACGTTATAACAAGTCTCACTAACATTGAGTAATCGATTACACACCACGTCGGCGCCCTCGTCGAGCGGACAGCGTACTGGGAGAATGCGATGCCGTATCCGACCGCTACCCCTGAGCAGATCCAGGCGTTCGCCGATCACGGATTCATCGTGGTAGCGGATGCAATCGACATCGGCGATCTGGCTCATCTCCGGGCGCGCTGCGAGATGATCATCGAGCAGAAAGACAAGCTCGCGCTCGACTGGGCATGGCAGGCAGGTACGTCCGTCGCCGAGCGCGAGTTCGCGATTCTCCAGTCCAGCCCGACGCTGATCTGGCCGACCGAGTTCACCAATGCCCCGTTCCGGCGCTGGGCAGTGCAGTTCGCCTCTGCCCTCATGTTGCAGCACGTGGAGTTCTGGTACGACCAGTTCCTGGCTAAGCCGCCCGTGACCGGCGCACAGACATTCTGGCATCAAGACGAGGCTTACTGGGGCCGCAACCTCGACAACCGTGGCATCACCTGCTGGATGCCGTTCCACGACGTGAGCATTGAGAATGGCTGCATGCAGTTCATCGACCGCGGGCACAACGAGGGCGTGCTCACGCACCGGCGGCCGGATAACATCCAAAGTGATCTGCTCTACTGCGAACCCAACACGACCTGGCGGGTGGCGACACCAGTGCGGGTCGGCAGCGTGACCTTCCATCATTCCAAGACCCCGCACATGACCGGTCCGAATGTCACGGACAGGTGGCGCAAGGTGCTGACTCAGCATCTGCGGACGGTCGGCTCTCCTGGCGAAGGCGATCACTACCCGTGGAAGGTGACGGTGACCCAGGATTCGCTGAGCGCCGAGCGGATCGCGGCTGCGCTGCGATCAGCTGA
Source organism: Streptosporangiaceae bacterium (assembly GCA_050698875.1). Classification (GTDB taxonomy): domain Bacteria; phylum Actinomycetota; class Actinomycetes; order Streptosporangiales; family Streptosporangiaceae; genus JAJYUU01. The sequence continues at coordinate 2,513 of JBOHCP010000091.1, forward strand.
GGCCGCGGATACGGCATGACCGCAGCGCTTGGCGCGTTGTCTCGGCTTACTGACGGCCGGTCGAGAGCCGTAACTCCGGAGAACGTCACCGGCGCGAAGGGAGCTGCGGCGGCAGCGACCGAGGGTGTCGCGCTGGCGGCTGCGAGAGGGCTCGGCCGCGGCTGGAAAGTCTCGCCCTACATCCTGGTGCCGCCTGGCACTACGGCAGAGCTGGCCGATGTAGCCGGCCCTGGCGCGGTTCAGCAGATCTGGCTGACCCCGGCCGGATGCGCGTGGCGTCATCTGATCCTGCGCATGTACTGGGACGGACAGGTCCAGGCGTCAGTGGAGTGCCCGGTCGGTGACTTCTTCGCCGTCGGCCTGGGCGGGCTGCCCTGGAGCGGGCCGGTCCAGATCTCGTCGCTGCCGGTCTGCGTAAATCCAGGCAGCGGGCTCAACTGCTTCTGGGAGATGCCATTCAGGTCGCGGTGCCGGATCACAATCGAGAACATCTCGCCCGCCGAGGCGCGCATCTACTATCAGGTCAACTACGAGCAGCGCGACATCGGTGATGACCGCGGCTATTTCCACGCCCAGTTCCGCCGTGACAACCCGCTGCACTACCGGCACGTGCACACCATCCTGGACGGCGTGACCGGTCACGGGCACTACGTCGGGACCTACCTCGCCTGGGGATCGAATAGCAATGGCTGGTGGGGCGAGGGTGAGGTGAAGTTCTACCTGGATGGCGACGAGGAGTGGCCAACCATAGCCAGCACGGGAACCGAAGATTATTTCCTTGGCTCGTATAACTTCTGGCTCGCAGGCCGCTATCAGGTCTTCACGACCCCCTACTCAGGGCTGGCCCAGGCTGTTGTCCCTGATGGCACAGACCCCAAGGTTACGCAGAGCCGGTTCGGCATGTACCGGTGGCACATCACCGATCCGGTGCGCTTCGCCACCGACCTACGCGTAACCGAGCAGGCTCTGGGGTGGCGATCCGATGGCCGGTATCTTCCTATTAAGGATGACGTCGCAAGCGTTGCCTACTGGTATCAGACGCTGCCCACGCACGCGTTCCCGCCTTTGCCTGACACTGATGCGCTCGAGATCGTCTGACCGCCCGCCGTCATGCCCGCCGGGACCGCGGGACACCCTGCAATACACGGTTCCGGGATATGAGCCGGTAGCAGACCTTGTCACCGCTCAGGTCGCGTCGGGTGACAGCTGTGCAGTTGCCGCGTTTGCCGACCACCGCTTGGTCGTGCGGCCCCCCGGGCGGCCCTGGTGTCGGGCACGACACGCTCGCGGGCGTTTACTCGGTTACCAAGGGCATCGCGGGCATCTGCATCGCGCTGCTGGTTGTCAATCGGTGTGTGCTCATCGAGGAGCTGATCCGTCGCGTTACCAGCATGAGCCTGCGCGACTTCTACAACCGCGAGAACCGGCAGCTACTGGGTGCCGAGTTCTACCTCGGACTGCCAGATGTGCTGGAGAGCCGGCTAGCGCCGATAACCATCTCCAGGCAGCCGCAGGAACACGACAGGGCCGGGCAGGCAGTGGCAGAGCTTCCAGTCCCGTTCGCAGCGAGTACGCCTACGCCGCCGCGGCGCTCGGGGCTCCCGCCGCTCTCCCGCACATTGCCGATCTGCTCAGCCTCAGGGCAGTCCGGGCGGCCGGGACGGCTGCCTTCGGAGGCGTGGGTACCGTGCTTGGCATAGCCCAGATTTACCACGCCTGTCTGGGGGGAGCAGCTCCTGCCCGGCTCAGTGATGAGACGCTGCCGCAGGTGACGGCACTGCGCAGCAGCGGAACCGACCTGGTGCTCGGCAGGCAGACGAGGTACGCACTGATATTCCAGGCAGCTGATGCGGTTCTGCCGTTCGGCAGCAGGCCTTCGGCCATGACGGAGCGGGTGGCAGCCTGGGGGCTCGCTGGTCCCGTGGACCGGCTCAATTTCGGCTATGTGGCTCTGCGCTTCCGGCCGATGGCCGGTCCCAGCCTCCCTGCCTACGCGGTGCTGCGCACGGTTCAGGAATGCGCGCGGTCGGCGACGTGATGAGTCCGCCTCCTCGCGACTGGCGTTCCGGCAAATGCCTTGTTTGACACCGACAGCACGTGATTTCTAAGATGCGAGTAATCGATATCTCAAGGAGCCTGATGGCGAGGAGACCGGGCAGTAGCTCACGGGAGGAGCACTCAGGCCCAGCCCGGATCAGGGATGTAGCCGAGCTGGCCTCGGTGTCGGTCGCTACGGTCTCGCGCGTGCTGAACGAGGATCGGCGAGTAGATCCCGGGCTTCGCGATCGCGTCCGTGCTGCCGCGTCGCAGCTCGACTACCGGCCCAACCGGCTCGCACGCAATCTGCGCCGCCAGCAGATGGACGCGATCGGCGTCGTCGTCCCTGATATAGAGAACCCGCACTTCGCGGAAATGGTCAGGATCGTCGAAGTCATCGCGCTGGAACATGGCCACCGGGTCCTCGTGTGCAATACCGATGAGGACGGGGATCGGCAGGCTGCTTATCTGGAGATGCTCGCCGACGAGCGGGTTAGCGGGATTGTGCTGTCGCCGTCTGACCCGAACGGGAACATCGAGCACTTGCGCGACCTGCGTATCCCTGTCGTCACCATAGACCGGACTCTCAAGGCCGGCGGCACCGACGCCGTTGTGGCTGACAATGTTCCGGCGGTCCGGGCCGCCACGCAGCGCCTCATCCAGGCTGGCCACCGGAGTGTAGCGTTCGTGGGCGGGCGCTCGGAGGTGGAGACAGGCAGCGAGCGACAGGAAGGCTACCTGGCTGCCATGGAAGAGGGCGGTCTCACGCCGGTCCTGGCTGACGGTGGCTTCCGCCGCGATGCCGCGGAAGATGCGGTGACGCAGATGCTTGCCCAAGGCTGCTCAGTGAGCGCGCTAGTGGTGGCCAACAACCTCATGGCACTCGGCGCTATCCGGGCGATTCGCCTGGCTGGCTTGCGCATCCCGGATGACATCGCGGTGATCTCGGTCGACAACCCGCCTTGGGCGGAGTTGCTCGACCCGCCCCTCACCGTCATTGCCCAGCCCATCCGGGCAATGGCGACGCGCGTCATGGACCTGCTCATCAGGCGGCTCAGTGACGAGCGCTTCCCGCCTGTCCGCGAGATCTACCCGCTTGAGCTCATCGTCCGGCGCTCGTGCGGGACCGCCCAGCTTGAGCAATGACCCTGGAGGATCTCATGGCACGAATCGCCCTGGCTACCGCTTCCGACGGCCGGGATTTCGTCCACAGGGAAATCGTCTCCTTCGGCCTGACAGTCCAGGAAAGGCTGGCTGAGGCGCTTCGCCAACGAGGGCACGAAGTCGTGACGGGTGAGGGAGACCTGAGCTCGAACGTCGACGCGGTACGTCTCGGTCGCCAGCTGTCCGCGACCCATCCTGACCTGACGCTCATCAATTACCCGGTCTGGGCGTTCCCGCACTTCTCCATGCTTTTCGCTGCGCTGTGCAGCGGCCCGGTCGCGCTGTTCTCGAACATCGATCCGCAGTATCCCGGCATGGTGGGAATGCTCGCTGCCGGCGGCGCGCTCGATCAGATCGGCCGGCGGCACAGCCGCGTCTGGGGAGACACGGCGGATCCGCAGGTCATCGAACAGCTCAGTCAGCTGGCGACGGCCGCTTCGGTCGCCCAGGGGCTTCGCGGCAGCACGTTCGGCCGCATCGGCGGAAGGCCGATGGGCATGTACACCACCGTCAGCAACACCGATCAGTGGATGGCCAAGTTCGGTATAGACATCGAGGACATCGATCAGTACGAGTTGGTGCGGCGGAGTTCGGCCGTCGATCCCGCGGTGACGAAAGCCGCCAGGCTCTGGCTGGAGAAGACAGCCGCTGGAGTGCACTATGACGGCGACAAGCTGACACCGGATCTGCTCGAGCGGCAGATCGGCGTGTATTACGCCGCTCGTGAGCTGATCGAGGAGTGGCGACTCGATTTCTGCGGGATCAAGGGTCAGCCGGAGATGACCAACAACTGGTGCACGATGGATATCGCCGAGGCCTTCCTCAACGATCCGTACGACTGGGACGGGCCGAAGCCGACGATGGTGTGCTCAACCGAGTCTGACATGGATGCCGCACTCACTATGCAGATCCTCAAGGGCCTGGCGAGAACGCCGGTGCTATTCGCCGACGTTCGCCATTACCACGCCGATCTGGATGTCTGGGACCTGTGCAATTCGGGTCAGCACGCCACCTGGTTCGCTGCTCGCAGCGATGATCCCGCAGTCAACATGGCCAGAGTGCACCTGTATCCCGAGGTACTCTACTTCCCCGCCGGCGGCGCTTCGGTCCACCATGTCGCCGCTGCAGGCGAGATGACATTCGCCCGGCTGACCCGGCACTCGGGACGTTACCGGATGCATATCCTGCGCGGAGGCTTTGAACAGTTCGACGACACGACGACGGACCGGCTCGTGCGGGCTTCGACCTTCGAGTGGCCGCATGCGTTTGCCAGATTCAGAGCGAGCGCGAGCGAATTCCTGTCTCGCTTCGGCGCCAACCACATCCACGCGGTACCCGGCGACCACACCGACGGCCTGCTGGCCGTCTGCGATCTGCTCGACGTCGATGCTGACGTCATCGGCGTGCTCCAGTGACTGACGCCCTGCTCGGGGTAGATATCGGCACCTCGTCCACCAAGGCGGTCGTCGCGGCGCCGTCAGGCGCCGTTCTCGCGGCGCAGAGCACACGGCACGCTATTGACTTGCCCTCGCCTGGGTTTGCCGAGCAGGACGCTGAGCGCGTCTGGTGGCAGGACGTGGTAACGCTCTGCAGGTCCGTGACAAAGGCCGCAGGGCAGGTCCGGATCGCTGGGGTGACGGTCAGCGGGATGGGACCTTGTCTGCTGCCGTGCGGACCGCAGATCGAGCCGCTGCGCCCGGCCATCCTGTATGGCATCGACACCCGAGCCGAGGCAGAGATTCGCGAGCTGACGGCTGTTCTTGGCGCTCGCGAGATCGTCGCGAGCGGCGGCTCGGCGCTGTCGAGTCAGGCGGTCGGGCCCAAGATGGCCTGGCTCCGCAGGCACGAGCCAGAGTTGTGGCGGCGAACCCGGTTCGTGCACACTGCGCACAGCTTCGTCACGCACCGGCTAACCGGTGAGTACGTGCTTGACCATCACACCGCCAGCCAGTTCGACCCGCTGTACGACATGCGGGCAGGCGGGTGGCACCCCCGGTGGAGCCAGGAGGTGGCCGGCGGTGTCGAACTGCCGCGGCTAGCCTGGCCGGGCGAGGTCATCGGTGCAATGACGCCGCAGGCCGCCAGCCTGACAGGCGTGCCTGCCGGAACGCCAGTGATCCAGGGCACAGTCGATGCGTGGGCCGAGGCCGCATCGGCCGGGGTGACCAGTCCGGGCGATCTGATGATCATGTACGGGTCTACTATGTTTCTGGTCCTGTGTGTGGCTGATGCACGGTTCGACCAGGCCATCTGGTCAACCGCCGGCGTGTTCCCGGAAACGCAGACGTACGCCGCGGGGATGGCCACCTCGGGGTTGCTGATCAGCTGGCTGTGCGACCTATCCGGCCTGGATTTCGCCGCCGCCGGACAAGCTGCGGCAGCCGTACCACCTGGCGCAGACGGCCTGATCTGCCTGCCGTATTTCGCCGGGGAGCGCTCACCGCTGTTCGACCCCGCAGCGCGCGGAGCGTTCGCCGGCTTGTCGCTGCGCCATCACAAGGGTCATCTCATCCGGGCCGGATACGAGGCCGTCGCATATGGCATACGGCACAATCTCGAGGTGATGGCCAGACTTGGCGCGAGGCCGGACAGAGCGGTAGCGGTTGGCGGCGGCACGACCGGCGGGCTCTGGACCCAGATCGTCTCCGACGTAACCGGGCTGGCGCAGGAAGTCCCGCGCGTCACCATCGGGGCGGCCTACGGAGACGCCTATCTTGCCGCGCTCGGCACTGGGCTAGCCAGGCGAGACACATCATGGAACACCATCGCGCAGGTCGTGACACCAGATCCCGCGTCAGGGCTGGCCTATGCAGACGGCTACCGCACCTACCTTCAGCTGGGGGAGGCGCTCCTTCCTGTCAGCCATAGCCTCGCGGCCGCCCAGCGAGGCGGCCATGACCCGGCGCGCGACCTGGAAGCTGCCGCCGCTCCCGGCTGGTCGCGGTGACGGGCGCAAACGTTGCCGCTCACAGCACCACGGTGCTGACGGCGTACGGGCTGCAGTGCGAGTACCGCACGACCCCCATGGGGATCGGTGAAACCCGGCCGCGGTTGTCGTGGCGGCTGAGGTCGAGCCGGCGAGGGGACCGCGCCAGTGCGCACAGGGTCGTCGTGCTGCGTCTCACCGCGGCGGGCGAGCCGGCTGAGCAGGTGTGGGATTCAGGCTGGCTGGCTGAGACGGCAAGCGGTGTGGTGTATGCCGGAGCCCCGCTCGAGTCGAGCACGCGTTACCAGTGGCGGCTTCTCCTTCGCGATGTCGCCGGTGACCCGGCCGAGCCAGCGACTGCGTGGTTCGAGACAGGGTTCTTGCATCGAAGCGACTGGACCGCCCGCTGGATATCGAGAGATCCCGAAAGCGCGGGCCCCGTGGATCCGCCGACTGACGACGACATCCTTGGTGATGGACCGATTGGTCATCTGAATCGCAGGCTGCCTCCGTGCGCTTTCCTGAGAACGACATTCGAGACGAAGTCCGTGCCCGTTCGCGCCAGGCTCTTTATCTCTGCTAAGGGCCTGTACGAGGCGAGACTCAACGGCGGGAGAATCGGCGATCACGAACTTGCGCCCGGCTGGACCGATTATCGCTGCCGCATTCAGTACCAGTGCTACGACGTGACCGACATGATCGTCGCAGGACGCAACGCGCTTGGCGCAATACTCGGGGATGGCTGGTTCTGCGGCCGTGTCGGGCCTGGCGGCCGCGTGCTCGGCGAGCACTACGGTTCTTCCCCGGAGCTCATCGCGCAGCTGCAACTCGATCATGCCGATGGCAGACGCCAGGTCGTTGCCACTGACGCAAGGTGGTGCGCCACCGTGGGCCCGCTGCGCTTCTCCGACTTGCTGGCGGGCGAGTATGTCGATGCCAGGCGCGACCTTGGCGGCTGGGATCAGCCCGGCTATGACGCGTCCGGATGGCCTACCGCGCTGGTTCGCAGTGCCGACGCCAGCCTGCTGGTCGCGAGCTCGGACGAACCAGTGCGCGTCATGGAACTGCTGAAGCCGCGGGCGATCGAGCGCAGGCCAGGCGGTCGGTGCATCGTGGACCTAGGCCAGAACATGGTGGGCAAAGTCCGCGTCACCCTCCGGCACGCGGCACCTGGCACGCGCGTGATCCTGCGGCACGGCGAGGCGCTCACGGCCGGCGGCGACCTGTACACCGCCAACTTGCGCCTCGCCGCGGCCACCGACGTGTATGTCGCGGCAGGGGGCGCGGCAGAGACGTTTGAGCCACGATTCACCTGCCATGGATTCCGCTACGTCGAACTGGCCGGCTATCCCGGCGAGCTCGATCCCGCCGACCTGACTGGCGTGGTGCTGCATAGCGACACGCCGCGGGCTGGTGATCTGACGACGTCTGACGCACTGGTCAACCAGCTAATGAGCAACATCTGGTGGAGCCAGCGCGGGAACTTCGTCAGCATTCCAACCGACTGTCCGCAGCGCGATGAGCGGCTCGGCTGGCTGGCCGACGCTCAGGTCTTCTTGCCGACGGCATGCTACAACGCTCACGTCGCCGCGTTTTTCAGCCGGTGGATGCGCGACGTGGTCAGCTCGCGGCTTCCTGGCGGTGCCTTTCCTGATGTCGCGCCGAGGCTGGTCTTCGAGCGGGAGGGAGCACCGGGCTGGGGCGACGCAGGCGTGATCATTCCCTGGCAGCTGTGGCGCACGTACGGGGATCGGCGCGTGCTGGAGTACAGCTTCCCGGCCATGGCCGGCTGGATCGAGCACGTCCGTTCCGCGAACCCCGAACTCCTGTGGCGCAACCAGGTGGGCAACCACTACGGAGACTGGCTTTCCGTGGATGCCACGACGCCCCGGGAGGTCCTCGCGACCGCGTACTTCGCGCACAGTGCATCCCTTGTCGCCCGCGCTGCTGACGTGCTCGGCGAAACGGGACGGGCGCGTTCCCACAGGGAGCTCGCCGCTCGGATCGCCGCTGCCTTCCGTGCGCACTTCGTTGCCCCGGACGGACGCATCGCCGGGGACACCCAGACCGGATACCTGCTGGCGCTGGCGTTCGGCCTGCTGACGCCAGACCTCGCGGATGCGGCAGCAGGGCTGCTGGCGGCCGATATCGAACGCCGCGGTAACGGGCTGACGACAGGTTTCCTCGGCGTCGCATTGCTCTGCCCCGTGCTGACCGCCTACGGCCGCGCCGACCTCGCGTATGCGCTGCTGCATCAGGATGCCTACCCGTCCTGGAACTACTCGATCGCGCACGGGGCCACGACTATCTGGGAACGATGGGACGGCTGGACGCCTGAGCGAGGCTTCCAGTCGGTAGCCATGAACTCGCTGAATCACTACTCGCTCGGATCGGTTGGCGAATGGCTCTACCGCAGTGTCGCCGGTATAGGCCAGTCGGCGACCTCGGTCGCCTTCGCCGACCTGGACATCCGGCCGGTGCCCGGCGGCAAGCTGACGTCCGCCCGCGCGCACTACGAGTCGGTCCGCGGCCGCATCGAGAGTGCCTGGCACACCGCTGCCGGATTCTTCCATCTGACCGTGCTCGTCCCGCCGGGCGTGACGGCGACGATTGTGGTCCCGACACGCGACCCCGCGACGGTACGGGAGAGTGGCCGGCTGGTCGATGGTGCTCCAGACATCGCCGTGGTCGGTGCAGACGAAGCCGGGCTTACCTGCCGCGTCGACTCGGGTCGCTACCAGTTCGTCGCTGCCCGCTGAACTATCCCAAGCCGGGCAAGGCCGCGCAGCACCGCTTCACCGATCGCTGCGGGCTGCCGTGCGCGCGCGGGAGAGCCGATGATCTCGAGATGGCTGACAGGGAAACGGCGATGCAGGTCAGCAGCCAGCTCAAGCGGATGCAGCGGATCGTTCCTTATGC
>JBOHCP010000092.1:0-11530 GCA_050698875.1 Streptosporangiaceae bacterium
GCGCGGCGGTGACTGCGCGGCGGTGACTGCGCGCCGCTGAGCGGGCGGGGTTATCTAGGCGCAATAACGACCCGTCGGGCAGGTGCGCCAGCACCGGCAGCCTGCGGGTGGCGGTGAGCCGGACCAGGAACTGGGCGCGGGTGGCGGCGACCTCGGCCAGGAACGTCCCGCCGTCGAACCCGCGGTCCATCAGCACCAGCATCGAGGAATCCAGCAGGTGCAGCAGCCTGCGGGCCCAGGTGATCTCCCCGTCGGCGGTGCGCCGACGACCGCGCCGGGCAGCGCCCTGGTGCCGGTCTCGCACAGCGTCATCAGCTGAATAGCCGGGTAGCCGGTCTCCCCGGCCGCGGCGCGCATCTTGCCCAGCCAGCCCCGGTTCCGGGCGGTGTCGGGCACCTTCACCGGCCGGCAGCCGTCGAAGGACACCATGTGGTACCGGCCGATCCGCGCCGGGCAGCCGCGGCCGGGCCGCCGGACCGGCCAGCAGCTCAAACAGGGCCCGCAGCGGCGCGGCCCCCAGCCGGCGGCGCAGGTCCCGCAGCCCCCTGCCCGACGGCACCGGCCCGCCGAGGGCGGCGGTCAGCCTGGCCCGCACCCCGGCGTACCCGGCGCCGGGGAACAGGCACATCGCCAGCACGAAGTACAGCCCGACCCGCGACAGGCAGCATCCGCAGCCGCCGCTCCCGCGTCCCCGTCTGCTCCAGCACCGCGTCCGCTAACTCAAACGGGACGATCCGGGTCAGCTCGCCCAGGTGGCCAGGGCCGAATACCCCGGCCGCCACCGTAATCGTCGTGGTGACGGCCGTGACAGCAGAATCGATGGCAGACCGGGCACGCAGCGGGGGTCCTCAGGGCGCGGGTGATCTTGGCAGATTCCCGTCTTGCCGGACCTCCGTCTGCTAGGTGATCACGACACGCCGAAACGGGTGCCTGACCGCAGTGCCCCCGGACCTTAAATCCCCGGCATTGGGCCTAGGCCGGCCTAGGCCCGGCCTAGGCCTCGGCTCGCAGCGTCGCGAGCGCCGCGGCCAGGTCGGCCGGGTACTGGCTGGTGAACTCGACCCGTCGGCCGTCTGCCGGGTGAGCGAAGCTCAGCGCGACCGCGTGCAGCCACTGCCGGGACAGCCCGAGCTTGTCGGCCAGCACCGGGTCCGCCCCGTAGAGCCGGTCGCCGGCGCACGGGTGCCTGACGGCAGCCATGTGCACCCTGATCTGGTGTGTCCTGCCTGTTTCCAGGCCGACGCCGAGCAGGCTCGCGGCGCGGAATGCTTCCAGTGTGTCGTAGTGCGTGACGGCGGGTCGGCCGCCGGCGACCACGGCGAAGCGGCCATCGCCGGCCGGGTGCCTGCCGATCGGCGCGTCGATGGTGCCGCGCAGCGGGTCGGGCTGGCCCTGGATCAGCGCGTGGTAGCGCTTGGCTACCGCCCTGTCCCTGAAGGCCTGCTTCAGCACGTGGTAGGCGTGCTCACTTTTGGCCACGACCATCGTCCCGGTGGTCCCGGCGTCCAGCCGGTGCACGATGCCCTGCCGCTCGGCCGCCCCGCTGGTGGCAACCCGGTGCCCGGCTGCCAGCAGTCCCTGCAGCACCGTCGGTCCGGTCCAGCCGGGCGTCGGGTGCGCGGCGACGCCAGCTGGCTTGTCCACGACGATGATGTCGTCGTCCTCATACAGCACGAGCAGGCCGGGCACCGGATCTGGCGGCGCCGGAGTCGGCGGGGGGGGCAGCGTCACGTCCAGCCACTCCCCGGCTGGCACCCGGTCAGACTTGCTGGCCGGGCGACCGTCGATGAGGACGGCCCCGATCCCGATCAGGTCCGCGGCTTGTGCCCGCGACAGGCCGAACATCCTCGCGAGCGCCGAGTCGAGGCGCTCTCCGTCGAGCCCGTCCGGCACCGGCACGCGCCGGGCGCCGGGCCCGCTCATCGCGGCTCGCGGTGGCCGTCCAGCCCGATGCCACGCGCGGACAGCAGTACCAGCAGCACGCCGCCGCAGACGATGGCCGAGTCGGCGAGGTTGAACACCGGCCAGTGCGGGAGCTGAATCCAGTCCACGACCCAGCCGCGGAACGGCCCGGGCCAGCGGGAGAACCGGTCGGCCAGGTTGCCGGTCGCGCCGCCGAGCAGCAGTCCGAACGCGATCGCCCAGCCGAGACTGCGGATCCGCCTCGATGAGCGCAGGATGACCACGATCACCGTGATCGCGATCAGGGAGAACAGGATGGTGAGCGACGGGCCGAAGCTGAACGCGGCGCCCGGGTTGCGGTCGACGCGCAGCTTGAGGAATCCGCCGAGCAGCCGGATCGGCGCGCGGTTCGACAGCGTCGCCACGACTATGACCTTCGTCACAATGTCGAGTGCGAGCACCAGGACGGCAACGCCGATGAGGATGCCGACGCGCCGACGCGGCCGGCCGACGGCGAGCCCGCTCGGGACGTCGGCTCTGCCCTGCTGGCTGGCCGCCACCGGCCCGGTCAGCGCCGCTCCTCGCGCTGTTTGCAGGCAACGCACAGCGTCGCCCGCGGGAACGCCTGCAGCCTCGCCTTGCCGATGGCGTTGCCGCACGACTCGCAGGTCCCGTACGTTCCGGCCTCGATCCTCGCGATGGCGCGCTCGCTCTGGGCGAGCAACTCGCGGGCGTTGTGCGTCAGCGCGAGCTCGTGCTCCCGCTCGAACGTCTTCGCGCCGACATCAGCCTGATCCTCGCCTGCGTCGCCGACGGCGTCGCCGAGTCTGCTGGCGATGTCGGTCTCGGCCCGGTCGATCTCAGCCCGCAGGGCCGTGGCCTCGGCAGCCAGCTGGTCGCGGATCTCGGCTATCTCGGCCTCGGTCCAGCGCTTTTCGCCCTGCCGCACCGGAAGGGCAGCTGCGCCAGAATGCGCGGTTGCGGTCATGTTGCGCCTCCCTCGGTGCCCTCGGCTTTCGATCACCAACGCGAACAGTCACCGGAGGATAAGTGCAGACCGGCGCGACTTGCAAACATACCCGCCGTCACCCGGCCGCCAACCGGCCGGACCGAGCCGCCAACGGCGCCGCAGGCCAGCCTGCCGGGGCACCGCGGCACGCCGCGCCGAGCACTGCTCCGCTACGCTTTGGCAACATGCCGCGCCGCTTTTCCGTCCTTCCTACCGGCGCTGACCTGCCCGCACTCGAACACGAGATGCTGCGGCGGTGGCAGCGAGGCAAGATCTTCCAGCGGTCACTCGGCCAGACCGCTGGCCAGCCGCACTGGATCTTCTACGAGGGTCCGCCCACAGCGAACGGCATGCCGGGCGCGCACCATATCGAGGCCCGGGTGCTCAAGGACCTGTTCCCCCGGTTCAAGACCATGCAGGGCTGGCATGTGCCGAGGCGGGCCGGCTGGGACTGCCATGGCCTCCCGGTCGAGGTCGCGGTCGAGCGGGAACTGGGGCTGACCTCGAAGCGAGACATCGAGGCCTACGGGATTGCGGCCTTCAACGCCCGGTGCCGCGAGTCAGTCTTGCGGCATGTAGATGCATTTGCGGAATTTACCGGGCGAATGGGCTATTGGATTGATCTGTCGCAGGCGTACCGCACGATGGACGCCCGCTACATCGAGTCCGTGTGGTGGGCCCTGCAGCAGATCTACGCCGCCGGCCTGCTTGTCCGCGACTTCCGGATCAGCCCGTACTGCCCCCGCTGCGGGACCACGCTGTCGGACCACGAGATGGGCCAGGACGACGTCTACCGGCTCGTGTCGGACCCGTCGGTGATCGTGAGGCTTCCGCTGCGTACCCTTCCGCCCGGCGCGCCTGCGCAGCTCACCGGGGCAGACCTGCTGGTCTGGACGACCACTCCGTGGACGCTGGTGTCGAACACCGCGGTCGCCGTCCACCCCGACCAGGTGTATGCGATCGCCCGCAAACCCGGCGCCGGCGACCGCGTGGTGGTGGCGGATTCGCTGCTGGGCCGGGTGCTCGGCGAGGGCTGGCATGTCACGGACCGGATCACCGGCGCGCAGCTGGTCGGGGCGACCTATCAGCCGCCGTTCAGCCTCGTCGATATCCCGGACGCGCACCGGGTGGTGCCCGCCACGTTCGTCACGACCGATGACGGCACCGGGCTGGTCCATCTGGCGCCCGCGTTCGGCGCGGACGACATGGCGGCCGGCCGGGCGCACGGACTGCCCGTCGTCAACCCGGTCCAGCCGGACGGGCGGTTCGCCGACGACGTCCCCCTGGTCGGCGGTCTGTTCTTCAAGGCCGCCGACGAGCGGCTGATCGCCGACTTGGCAGACCGCGGGCTCTTGTTCAGCGCGCGCCCGCACGAGCACAGCTATCCGCATTGCTGGCGCTGCGGCACGCCGCTGCTCTACTACGCGCTGCCATCGTGGTTCATCCGCACGACCGCGATCCGCGATCAGCTGCTCGCCCAGAACGCGGCCACCAGCTGGCAGCCGCCCACCATCAAGGACGGCCGGTACGGCGACTGGCTGCGCAACAACGTGGACTGGGCCCTGTCGCGGACGCGTTACTGGGGTACGCCGCTGCCCATCTGGCTGTGCGCATCGGAGCACGCCACCTGCATCGGCTCGCTCGCCGAGCTGTCCGCGCTCGCGGGGACCGACGTCGGCGGAATCGATCCGCACCGGCCGTTCGTCGACGAGATAGTGATCTCCTGCCCGGACTGCGGCGAGCCGGCCCGTCGCGTTCCCGAGGTCATCGACGCCTGGTTCGACTCGGGCGCCATGCCGTTCGCCCAGTTCGGCGCGCCCTGGCAGAACGACGCCGAGTTCCGGGAGTCGTTTCCGGCGCAGTTCATCTGCGAGGCCATCGACCAGACCCGGGGGTGGTTCTACTCGCTGATGGCCGTGAACACGCTGGTGTTCGGCCGGTCCGCTTACGAAAACGTGGTCTGCCTCGGCCTGCTCGTCGACGAGCGGGGCCGCAAGATGAGCAAGCACCTGGGGAACGTGCTCGAACCTCTGCAGCTGATGGATGCACACGGCGCGGACGCGGTGCGCTGGTTCTTCGCGGTCTCCGGCTCGCCGTGGTCGACCAGGAAGATCACCGACGGCATCCTGGCGGAGATCGTCCGCAAGGTACTGCTCACCTACTGGAACACCGCCTCGTTCCTCGTCCTGTACGCGGGCGCCGCGGCTAGTCCCGGCGCGCTCGCCGCACCGCGAGCGGCCAGGACCGCACCGCCGCCCGCGGCCCGGCCCGCGCTGGATCGCTGGCTGCTCAGCGAGCTGAACGTGCTCGTGCGGGACGTGACGGCGGCGCTGGAAGGGTTCGACCCGGCCGCCGCCGGGCGACTGCTGGCTGCGTTCATCGATTCGCTATCGAACTGGTACGTGCGCAGGTCACGCCGCCGGTTCTGGGACGGCTCCGCGACGCCGGACGGCGCGGCCGCGGTCGCAACGCTGACTACGGCGCTGGACACGCTGACCAGGCTGCTGGCTCCGATCACGCCGTTTATCACCGACTACGTGTGGCAGGCGACGCGCGATGACCAAGAGCCGGAGTCGGTGCACCTCGCTGCGTGGCCGCAGCCCGACCAGTCGCTGATCGACCCGGCGCTCGCCGGCCAGATGAGCCTGGTCCGCAGGCTCGTGGAGCTCGGCAGGTCCGCCCGCGCCACTGCGGTCGTCAAGACCAGGCAGCCGCTCGCCCGCGCGCTGGTCGCCGCGCCCGGCCTGCAGTCGCTGCCCGGCGAGCTGACGGCGCAGATCGCGGACGAGCTGAACGTCAAGGAGCTAGCGCCGCTGGATGGCGACAGCGGCGAACTGGTGCGCTACCTCGTGAAACCGAACTTCCGCGCCCTGGGCAAGCGCTTCGGCAGCGGGACCCAGCAAGTCGCCGCGGCGATTGCGGCCGAGGACGCGGCGAAGCTGGCCAGCACGCTGCAGTCGGCAGGCACGGCCGACGTTGACGTCGATGGCAGGACCGTCGGTATCGGCCTCGACGACGTCATCGTCACCCAGGTTCCGGCCGCCGGCTGGACGGTGGCGACCGCTGGGGGCGAGACCGTTGCCCTGGAGGTGACCGTCACCGAGGAGCTGCGCCGGGAAGGACTGGCGCGCGAGTTCGTCCGACTCGTGCAGGATGCGCGCAAGGGCGACGACCTGGACGTCACAGACCGCATCGCGCTGCGGTGGTCAACGGGTGACCGCGAGCTGGCCGCGGCCCTGCACGAGCACCAGGGGATGATCGCCGGCGAAGTGCTGGCCGTGGAGTTTGGACCGGTCGAGGCCGGCACAGCCGACACCAGCCCGGCCGAGACCGGCACAGCCGACACCAGCCCGGCCGACACCAGGACAGCCGAGACCGGCGCGCTGCACTCAGCCGATGCCAGCCGCCGGCACGACAACGTCGAGCTAGGCGTCAGCTTCTGGCTAGCCGGCCGCTGACGGCCGATCGGGCCGGCAGGCACGGCACGGCGCGCAGCCGGTCGCCTCGGCGTCCCGCCGGGACGTCACCTCAAGGTCGTCTTCGCTGAGGAACCTGATGAGGATGCAGTCTGCCTTGTGATACCTGGCGATGCCAGGTACGACCAAGACCTCGTCGTCCGGACCGAGCGCGGGCGCGGCGTCGGTTCCGCCGGCCGTCGGGGCGGTCCCCGCGGCCGCCGGGCTTGCGGGTACCGCGGGCGTCGGCTCGGCGGAGAAGCCGGGGTCAGCGCCGGACGGCACGCGCGGCCACGCTGGCGAAGCACCGTCGCCGGCCGCGGTCGCGCTGTCGGTCCGGGCCCGGGCGGCCTCCGGCCGGCCACGACCAGGCTCAGCAGGAACCTCCGGCCCACGCGAGCCGAGATCCGCGATCATCCCCGTGCTGGCCAGCCCCGGGCCGGCCGGACCTGTGCTGGCCGGCCCCGTGCTGGCCGGCCCCGTGCTGGCCGGCCCCGTGCTGGCCGGCCCCGGGCCGGAATGCACCGCACTCGAGGGCCCCGCGACGGTGGGAACCGCCGCCGCGGGCGCCGGGGCAGTGGACACCGGGGCTGACGGCACCGCCGCCCTGGCCGGCTCCGCGGCGTCACCCCCGGCACCCGAGCCCCGCTCCTGCCCCGTCGGCCGTGGTGCTACCGATCCGATCAACGGCGAGGCGGTCAGCGGATCCGCTCCGGACCGCTGCTCGCCTACAGCACCGGCCAGCGGGTCGGTCACGGCTCGAGCGGGGAGCCGCTGGCCGCCCGGCCGCCCGGCCGGCGACGAAGGCGAGCCAGTCGCGTCGGTGCCGGGCTGCCGGCCAAAGTCAGCCAGCGAGTCAAGCCGATGCGCGAGCCTCGTCGGATTGTCGGCCGGGTCGAATCGCTCGGGTCCGACCACGGTGGGGTACCGCTCGACTCGGTCGGGTCTGCGGGCCGTCGCCGGCTCGCGCGCGGACCGATCCGGGGTCGCCTCGCGCCCCGAGCGCTCGCCTGGCGGCGCATCGCGGCCAGGCCACTCTGCTGCCGCCGCATCCCGATCTCGGCCGGACGAGACCGCCGGCGCCGCCTCACGGCCGGACCGCTCCCGGTGGCCGGGCTCGCGGCCAGGCCGACCTGCCGGGTCCGCCGGACGCAGCAGCTGCTCGGTCGGCCGCGGCTCGCCGGTCGGCCTATTCCGGTCGGCCGGTGCGTCCCGCTCCGGCAGGCGCCCGATGGGTGTCAGGAACTCGCGGGTATCGCCGCCCTGTCGGGGGCCTGCCGCCGGACCCGGCCCTGGCATCGGACCCGGCCCTGGCGCCGAACTCGGCCGCTCCCGCCAGTCTTCGGCCGTACCGGGACCGGCCGCGGGCCGGGCAGCCTGGCCGACGGTGCCAGCGGCCGCAAGGCCGCGCTCGCCCCGCTGACCGGAACTCGCGAACACCTCATCGCGCCAGACCGCCACCCCGACGATCAGCAGCAGCAGCGCCAGTCCTGCCAGCCCGATCGACCCGTACACCAGCGCCAGCTCACCGGCGACCGCTCCAACGATCAGCAGGCCGATGGCCGCTACCACGACGGTCACGATCACGCCGAACCGAATCATCGGGGGACTCCGGTCGCCGCGCCGCTAAGGGCTCCGCTCGCCATTGCGCTGAGGTCCTTCGCGTCGCTCAGAATGCTTCGCGCATCTGCGCGCGTCCGCAGACCGAGTTAGCGACGGTCGTGCTGGCCAGCGTCCGACGGGTGGAAGCCGCCGTTGTGCGCTACGGCCTCGGGCATGGGCTGGTAGCCCGCAGCCGGACTGCCGTTGCGCATGTCCAGGCGGCCCATGCCGACGCCCACCGGCGACTGCTGCGGACCGGTGCCGACGGCCGGGAACACGCCGCTGTCCGCGGCGCCTGCCTCCAGGTCGCGCAGCTGGCCTTCCAGGTAAGCCTTCAGCCTGCTCCGGTACTCGCGCTCGAACGCTCGCAGGTCGTCAACACGACGCTCCAGCTCCTCGCGGGACTGGACCAGCGAGCCCATCGCCTGACGGTGGCGCTCCTGCGCGTCCCGCTCGAGGCTCTCCGCCCTGGCGCGAGCGTCGCTGGTGACCTGCTCAGCCTGGCGGCGGGCCTTGGTCAGGATGTCGTCCGCCTCCCGGCGGGCACGGCCCAGCGTCTCGTCGGCCTCGCGGCGCGCGTCGGCGATCGCCTGGTCGGCCGTCTGCTGGGCGAGGGCAAGCACCCGCGCCGCCGTGTCCATGTTGTCCTCGGCCGGCCGGGGCCTGGAGATCATGACGGGCTCCGGCTGGCGCTCGGGCTCGTGCCGGATCGGCTCAGGCATCATCTCGGGGACCTCGGGCTGCGAGGTCAGCGAGATCTGCGGGCGACCACGCATCGCATCCGCCAGCTTGGCCCGGAGCTCCTCGTTCTCCTGGATGAGCTCGTCGAGCGCCGCCTCTACCTCGTCGAGGAAGGCATCGACTTCCTCTTCGTCGTAGCCCGGCCGGAGCCTGGTAGTGCTGAACTGCTTGTTCCGCACGTCCGCGGGCGTCAGTGGCATCTCTTCTCCCTGGAGCTTTTGTCCCCTATGGACGCTACCTGATGACCTTACCGTCAGTGCGAGACTTGCCAGAGCACGTAGACGACGAGGAACAGCAAGATGAAGCTGAGGTCCAGGGCCACACTACCGAGCCGGACCGAGGGAATGTAGCGCCTTAGAAATCTCAGCGGCGGATCGGTGGCGGAATAAACAGCCTCAGCTATCACAAGAAGGATGCCAGTAGGACTCCAGGTCCTTGCGTAGACCTGGATCCAGCTCAAGATCATCCTGCCGATGAGCAGCACCAGGTAGACCGAGAGCACATAAAAGGCGACGTCTTTGAAAATGTTCACGTGCCTGCCTAACGGTCCCTGCAGGTGCTGCCTGCTATGACCGCCAGCCGGTCGGCCGACGGTCAGCTTTGGTTGAAGAAGCCGCGCTCCGCGATCCGAGCCTTGTCCTCGGCCGCAACCTCAACATTGGCAGGAGACAGCAAGAACACCTTGTTCGTCACCCGCTCGATGCTCCCCCGCAGTCCGAAGATCAGGCCGGCGGAGAAGTCGACCAGGCGCTTGGCGTCACTGTCCACCATCTCCGTGAGGTTCATGATCACCGGAGTGCCGTCGCGGAAGTGCTCCCCAATCGTACGAGCCTCATTGTACGTGCGGGGATGCAAGGTCGTGATCCTTGCCAAGTCGGTGGTCTGGACCTGGCCGCCGAGCCGCCGGTCGCCAGGCCGAACGTCGGCCGCGGGCAGATCGGTCCGGTCGTCCTCGGCCACCAACTCGGCGCCGTACTCGTCGTACTCATCGCCGTAGTCGTCCTGATACTGATCCTCGAACTGGCGATCATCTTCTACCAGGCCGAGATACACCGCCATCTTGCGCATCGCGCTGGCCATCGTCTGCCTCCGTCAAGCACGCCAGGGCTGCCCAGGTCAGACTGGGTGCCACGCGTCGGACATTACCTGACGAAGGGCCGCCGGCCGCCGAGCAACGCCGTACCGATTCGCACGTGTGTCGCGCCTTCGGCAATGGCCTCGGCCATGTCAGCGCTCATGCCTGCCGACATAGCCCGCGCATCTGGATGATCGGTCCGCACCGTCTCCGCGAGCTCCCTCAGCCGGGCATAGGCGGGCCGGGCGGGCCGGCCGAGCGGGGCAACCCCCATGACGCCGGCGAGCCGCAGGCTCGGTTGCGCCGCGATCGCGTCCGCAACCAGGGGCACCTCGCCGGGATCAGCACCGCCCCGGCCAGTATCGCCCCGGCCACTATCGCCCCGCGGCACCGCCAGGCCCTGATCGTCCAGGCTCACCTGCACCAGGCAGCTGATCACCCGCCCGGCGGCGGTCGCCCGGCGGCCGAGCGCCTCGGCCAGCCGGATCCGGTCCACCGAATGGACCATGTCCGCGTAGGTCGCCACGCTGGCAGCTTTGTTGACCTGCAGCTGCCCAACGAAATGCCAGCGCAGCAGGATTCCGGCCGCGGCGCAGGCGGCCGACTTGGGCGCGGCCTCGGCGTCCCTGTTCTCGCCGATGTCAATGACGCCGAGCCGGCTGAGCAGCATGATGTCCGACACCGGGAACGTCTTGGTGACGGCGACGAGACTGATCTCCGCCGGGTCGCGGCCGACCGCCGCGCAGGCCGCTGCGATCTGCGACCGGACGGCCGCGACGTTAGCGCCGAGCTCGGCCAGCCGGTCGGTCATGCCGACAGCCAGACAAGGCCGGCGAACCGGCCGGTCCGGCCGTCCCGCCGGTAGGAGTAGAGGCCGGGCGACTCCCTGGTGCACCGGCCGTCGGTGCTGATAGAGCCCACGCCGGCTGAGCCGAGCTGGGCTCGCAGCCCGGCAGCGATGTCCAGCCCGCAGGTGCCCGCTGCGGTCGCGCACGGCGCCGCCTGGGCGACCGTGCCAACCCTGGCCTGCAGGCCCGCCGGGACCTCGTAGCAGCGGCCGCAGATCGCAGGCCCGATGAGCGCACGCATCCTGGCGGGGATGGCGCCCGCCGCGGCCATGGCGGATACGAGCGCCGGCACCACGCCAGCCACCAGTCCCTCCCGCCCGGCGTGCGCGACTCCGACGATCCGCGCGCGCGGATCGGCGAGCAGCACCGGAGCGCAGTCGGCCACGAGGACGCAGAGCACCTGGCCCGGCTTGTCGGTGAACATCGCGTCGACCGGCCCCGGCGGCGTCGCCGGACCGGACGCCGCATACCAGACGTCGCGGCCGTGAACCTGCCGCATCCAGGTGAGGTCTGCGAAGGTCAGGCCGCACGCGGCGGCGAGCGCACCGCGGTTGGCCAGCACCGCGGCACGGTCGTCACCGACGGACAGGCCAAGGTTCAGCGAGTCGTACGGCGGCCGACTCGACCCTCCCGCCCTGCTGGAGAAGCCGACAAGCACGCCGTCGCCGAGGTCCGCTACAGGCGTGACCAGGCTCACTTCAAGAAGTCTGGCACGTCGAGCTCGTCGTCTTCCTCGAACACGACCGACTTGCGCCGCGGACTGGCCGCGTCGGCGGGCCGCCCGCTTCCGT
The DNA here is from genome assembly GCA_050698875.1 of Streptosporangiaceae bacterium. Lineage (GTDB taxonomy): Bacteria > Actinomycetota > Actinomycetes > Streptosporangiales > Streptosporangiaceae > JAJYUU01. The sequence goes on from JBOHCP010000092.1 coordinate 11,424, forward strand.
TACCAGGCCGCGGTGCCGGGACACCGTCGATCCTGGCCGCGTCGGCGGTCGCCGCGCCAGCGCCGGCGCCAGCCGTGGCCGGCCCTGCGCCGTCCGCGGTGCCAGCC
>JBOHCP010000093.1:0-11486 GCA_050698875.1 Streptosporangiaceae bacterium
TGGGAGGCCCACTTGCTCAGGCCCCTTCGACCCTCTATGACGTCGTTGAGTCGGCCCGGCTCAGATATCGGCGCCCTCCAGTCACGGCTTCACGCCCCCGTTTCGGCGCCAACCATAGCAGCTACGGCTAGTTCTCTCGGACGCGAGACTGAGGACTTGCGACTGGCCAACTTGTCAGCGCGTGTCGCCGCAGCCGCTAGGCGAGTCGCGAGTGGTCAAAGCCTGGATCTCCAACGAGATAAGCCTGTGCTGGTGGAAGCCGAACGGATTCTTCGGACCGGTGCTGCGGCACTTGAAGGCGAACCGTCTAGCTTGCCGGACTACCATGATGCAACGAAGACCAGCTATGCGTTCGCTCGTCTTACTAATTCGGTTCTTAACGCTCCGCCTAGACGACCCGATGAGCATGACGGTCATGCTGCGCGCCGCGCCGCCGCAAGTACCTTGCTTGAGCTTGCCGGCCGTATTCACACCATCCTAACTGATGGAAACTCATCGCCTGATCTCCGTCAGACGGCCGAGCAAATAGAGGAGATCTTTAGTCGCATCAGCGGAGCCGTACTCAGCGCGCTTGGGCGCCCAGGTGACTCGCTCGCGGGCGCAGACCCCCGGCGTCGGCCTACATAGGCGAGGTCCGTCGAGTGGCTGACAGCTTTAACGTGGGTGAAACCTACGTAACAACCTTCTATGAGCGCCTTGCTGCGTTCCGCAGCTATCTCGTCGCTCTTTCCGGTGAGACGTCCGGAGCTGATACCGCGATAGATGCAGCACTCACATCATTCATCGACTTTACGGATCTCTTGCGCGCACAAGCCGACCGCGTAATAGAAGATGAAACTAAACCCATATCAGTACTGGCGCCGCTGTTGGCTCACCTGCGCAAGATCGAAATCCTGGCGGACCAACTCTTCAGCCGTGGTCACGCTCTAGCCCTGCCCCGATCGCTTCGCACCGCAGGCGGCAAGGGCATGCCCGAGTCCGTCGCCGTGCACCCGTGCGTGTTCGCCACGTTCACCGCCCCCTCGTTCGGGCCCGTCCACACCCGCGTTACCACCGCTGGCGGCACGGTCGCCCGCTGCAGGCCCCGACGAAAGGCCAGCTTCTGCGAGCACTGCCAGCGGATCTCCTGCAGCCAGCGACACAAAGAAGACGACACCAGCCTGGGCAGGCCGCTGTGCCCGGACTGCTACGACTACCACGCCGCAGTCGTCTGGAACGCCCACAGTGGCGAGCTGTGGCGCCGCACCGTCATCACCTTGCGGCGCAGCCTGGACAAGCTCGCCCGCCAGCACGGCACGCGCGTCCGGCTGTCGTATGCCAAAGTCGCTGAGTTCCAGCGGCGGGGCCTGATCCACTTCCACGCCATCTTCCGCCTCGACGGCGACGACCCCGCCCACCCTGAGCGAACGATCCAGCCGCACCCGGCGATCACCGCCGATGTCCTGGCCGGGCTCATTCGGCAGGTCGCCGCTGCCGCGTGGTTCGCCACCATCGCCCACCCCGCCAGGCCTGGCGGCTGGGACATCCGGTGGGGCGCCCAGGTCGATCCCCGCGTAGTCCGCCTCACTGGCGACGGACAGGTCACCGACGTGGCTGTCGCGTCCTACCTGGCCAAGTACGCCACCAAGTCCACCGAGCTAGCCGGGATGCCACCCGGCCGGATCAGCGCCGGCAATGTCGCTGCCTACGCCGACAAGCGCACCCATCAGGGCCGCCTCATCAGCGCCTGCCTCAAGATCGGCGCGCACCCGCACGAGGACTACCAGGCCCTGCGGCGCTGGGCGCACATGCTCGGCTACCGTGGTCACTTCGCCACCAAAAGCCGCCGCTACTCCACCACCATGCGTGCCCTGCGCGCCGCGCGCCGCGATTGGCAGCGCCGCCAGCACCCCCACCAACAGCATGAGCCCGGCACGCCCGTCCTGACCATCACCGACCTCGCATGGGCCGGGCGAGGCTGGCGCACCAGCGGCGACGCGCTCCTCGCCCTGTCCGCCGCTGCCCGAGCACGCGAGCACAGGCGCATCGCCCGCGAGGAAATGGCGTTCACTAGCTGAGAAGAGGAGGTGCTTCCATGACCAAGTTACTGTTGACAGTTCCCGAGGCCGCAGTCGCGCTGGCGATCTCGCGGAGCAAGCTGTACGAGCTTCTCGCTGCGGGCGTGGTTCGATCAGTGCGCATTGATGGCTCACGTCGCGTACCAGTCGAGGCGCTCGAAGCCTACGTCGCTGTTCTGCTTGGCAATGAGGGAGGCGTTGATGCCGCGGCTTCGTGACGACGTCATCAAACGAGGCGGGTCCTGGTCGTACGTCATACGAGTACCTGATCCCGCGACCGGCGCGAGCAAGCCGAAATGGGTAGGCGGCTTCGAGTCCGAAGGCGATGCCAAGGCGGCCAGGGACGAGGCTCGCGTCCGAGCACATCGTGGCGAGTACGTCAATCGGTCCGTCTCAACAGTCGCCGACTATCTCGTCGGATGGGTAGACGCGCACGCATCGACTGTCAAGCCCAAGACTCTCGCCGGATACCGGCACGACATTGATCATTACATCGTGCCCCGCATCGGGCACCTGAGACTGCAAGCGCTTCGGCCAGCTGTGATTTCCGGCCTGTACCGGGACCTCGCGGAGCACGGGAACCGGACTGGCGGCCCGTTGTCGGCGTGGACCATTTCCCACGTGCACCGCACGCTCCGGAAGGCCCTGGCCGATGCCGTGCACGTCGACCAGCTGCTGGCCGTCAATCCGGCGGAACGGTCAAAGCGTCCGCGCAATCAAGGGACGGAACCAACACGGGTCTGGACGGCTGAGCAGATGGCTGCCTTCCTCTCCACCGCGCGGCCGCATCGGCTGTTCGCGTTCTATCGGCTGGCTGCCTATACCGGGGCGCGACGCGGCGAGCTGCTGTACCTCCGCTGGCAGGCAGTGGACCTTGAAGCAGCCGAGGTGACGTTCGGCGGTTCAACTGCCGTCGTGGGCGGACGACGTGTTGAAGGAACCACAAAGGGCGGTCGCTCCCGAATCGTCAGCATCGACGGTGCAACTGTCGCGGTCCTGCGGGAACATCATCGTCAGCAGGCCGAAGAGCGGCTGGCTGCCGGGTCGGCGTGGACCGACAATGACGGCCTCGTCTTCGCAGGCAAGTGGGGCGAACCCCTGTATCCGGATACTGTGACCGCGCTCATGAGCAAAATGATCAGTAAGTGCAACATGGCGGCTCCGGCCACGGCACAGTTACCGCACGCCCGGCTACATGACTTGCGTCATTTGCACGCAACGACGCTGCTTCTTGCCGGTGTTCCCGTCCATGTCGTGGCTGCCCGGCTCGGCCATGCCGATCCTGCGGTGACACTGCGGGTCTACTCCCACGTTCTGCGTGAGCACTCCGTCGGCGTCGGCGACATCTTCGCCCAGGCTGTCAATGCTTCCGTTAGCAAGCAACGGCACGAAGCCTGATCGTCTCAGCGTTTCCACTGGTGAGAGTGGTGGTCAGGGGCGGGGTCGAACCGCCGACCTTCCGCTTTTCAGGCGGACGCTCGTACCAACTGAGCTACCTGACCAAGACGGCCGCCGGCTCCCGGACCCGGAAGCCCGGCCGGGCCTGCTGCCGAGCTGAGCGGTCCTGACGGGATTTGAACCCGCGACCTCCACCTTGACAGGGTGGCGAGCACTCCGAGCTGCTCTACAGGACCATGAACCAACGCTAGGTCTCGACCCAGCGTGCCCCCAACGGGATTCGAACCCGTGCCGCCGCCTTGAAAGGGCGGTGTCCTAGGCCGCTAGACGATGGGGGCTCGACGGACCTCGCCGCCTTGCCCGTGGCGCCCGCCGTCGGGGACCGCCCCAGCATAGGGGACGAACCGCGGTGGCAGCAAAGCGGCCAAGCCCGGCTCGGCCGTCCGGCCTCGGGCCGGTCCAGCCGAGCAGGCGGAGCCGAGCTGGCCAGGCCGAGGAGTCGGACCGCCCAGCTGGGCGGGCTCCGCCGGCGCCTCAGGTCCCTGGCTTGTTGATGAACCGCTCGGCGATCGAGGCTGGCTCGCCTTCCTCCGGAATGAGCGCCCAGCCGAGCACGTACGCGATCGGCCCGAGCCCTCCGACGAAGGTCAGCACGGCGAAGACGACCCTGATCAGGGTGGCATCGACGCCGGTGTAATCGGCCACTCCGGCGCACACTCCGGCGACCCATCTGTTCGCGAGCTTGCGCTCCAGCCGCTTGCCCTCGGGCGGCCCGCCCCGCGCGTCACCATTCCAGTCAGCCTGCGCGGGCGAGTCCTGGTCGGCTGACACCGAGTCACTCGCGCGCGGCTTGCCGTTGACATCGCTCATACTCGCCATGATGCCCGTTTTCCCCGCCATCCCACGCCGACGGCCGCGGGGTTACCCGAATACGCTGATCGTCGAGCCAGGGCCGTGTCCTGTCCGGCCGCGTGGGGGAGGCGCCGGACGACACGCCCGAGTGGCGCCGAGGCCGCCGCCGCGGCGCGCCGCAGAAAGGAATGGGCCATGCCGCGCTCCACGAACCCAGCGCCTACCGACCTGCTTCGCATCGACGACGAGCTCAGCGACGAGGAACGACTGGTAGGCAACACCGTCAGGCGGTTCGCCGCGGACCGGATCCTGCCGAACGTCGCCGACTGGTTCGAGGCGGGAACGCTGCCCAAGGAGCTGCTGCCGGAGATCGGCAAGCTCGGCCTGCTCGGCATGCACCTGGAGGGCTACGGCTGCGCGGGCATGGGAGCCATCGCCTACGGCGTGGCCTGCCGGGAGCTGGAGGCCGCCGACACCGGACTGCGCAGCCTCGTCTCGGTGCAGGGCTCGCTGGCGATGTTCCCGATCTGGAAGTACGGATCGGACGAGCAGAAGGACGAGTGGCTGCCGCGGATGGCCGCGGGCGAGGCGGCGGGCTGCTTCGGGCTCACCGAGCCCGATCACGGCTCGGACCCGGCGAGCATGACAACCAGGGCACGGCGGAACGGGCCCGACTGGATCCTCAGCGGCGCCAAGATGTGGATCACCAACGGGGGAATCGCCGACATCGCCGTGGTCTGGGCGGGCACCGAGGACGGCATCCGCGGCTTCCTCGTGCCGCGCGCCGCCCGCGGCTTCACCACCCGGAACATCCACAAGAAACTATCCCTCCGCGCCTCGGTGACCTCCGAGCTGTACTTCGATGACGTCAGGCTGCCCGGCAGCGCTGTCCTGCCCGGGGTGCGCGGCCTGCGCGGTCCGCTGTCCTGCTTGTCCGAGGCCCGGTTCGGCATCCTGTGGGGAGTCACCGGGGCGGCCCGGACCTGCTTCGAGACCGCCGCCGAATACGCCCGCAGCCGCGAGCAGTTCGGTCAGAAGATCGGCTCGTTCCAGCTCACTCAGCGCAAGCTCGCCTGGATGCTGGCCGATCTGCAGCGGGCCCAGCTGCTCGCGCTGCACCTGGGCAGGCTCAAGGAAGCCGGGACGATCACGCCGGAGCAGGTGAGCCTCGGCAAGATGAGCAACGTGAGGACCGCGATCGACATCGCCCGCGAGGCCAGGACGATCCTCGGCGCTAACGGCATCACCCTCGAGTACCCGGTCATCCGGCATGCCAACAACCTGGAGTCCGTACTGACCTACGAAGGCACCGAGGAGATCCACACGCTCGCGCTCGGCCAGGCCATCACCGGCATGTCCGCCTACCGCTAGCGACTCCGGGGCATGTCCGCGACCATGGCTGGCTTTTTGGTGTGCCTAGCGCAACACCAAAGAGGCATTCATGCGTGACGAACAGCGGACTCGGGCGACGGATGGCACGGGGGAACTGCGGAGCGGCGTGCTGACCACAGCGGGGGCGCCAGGCGGCCCGGCTGCGGGGCCGGTCCCGCGTCACGCCGCGCTGGCTGGGCTGCTGGACGTCGCCGCCGCCGGCCGGTACCCGCCGCCCGACGGGCGTACCACGATCCTGGCCCAGCCATCGGAGCGAGACGCGGGTGTCATCTCACTGACCGGATGCTCGGTGGTATTTGCCGACACCGACCCGCTCTGGATCGCCGCGCAGCTGCCGCCCGGCGACCTGCCGCCCCGCTGTCGGCGCGCTTCCTCGCCGCGCTCGGCGAGCGCCTCGGCCGCCGCTCGCACAGCGTCGACATGCTCACCTGCGCCGCGGCGCTGCCCGGCCCGCCAGCCGTCCTGCCGCTCTCGGAGCTGCCGACGACCGGCGACCGCCGGCCGCATCCTCGCGTCACACGCGCACTTCGCTACCGCGACGACGTGATGGCCCGGCAGACGGCCGGGGGCGTGCTGCTCCTCGGCCCGGGGCGTTGCGGGCCGGTGGGAGGTCGCGGTCGAGGTGGACCCTGACTACCGCGGTCGCGGCCTGGGCACCCGGCTGGCCATGGCAGCCAGGCACCTCGTTCCCGCCGGCGCGCCCCTCTGGGCGCAGATCGCGCCCGCAAGCGCCGCGAGCGTCCGCGCCTTCCTCCGGGCCGGATTCCGGCCCGTCGGTGCGGAAGCGCTGCTCAGCCGCGAGCAGCCAGGCTGAGGGCATCCTCGTCGGGCCCGGCCGGAGCAGTGGCCGCCAGCACAGCGCGAAAGGCACAGCGTGAAAGACTCGCCCTGTGGCCGCCACTCCGGAAGGTGACGCCGCAGGCACAGCGCGGCAGCCGCGCCCGGCCACGTCCAACCGCGCGGCGGCGCACGAGACTCGGGCCGACGGCGGGCGTTCCCTGTTCGCCGTCCTGCTGGCGCTGACGCTGTTCAGCGGGCTGGTGGACGCGGTCTGCTACCTGGGTCTCGGCCGCGTCTTCACCGCCAACATGACGGGCAACGTCGTCGTTCTCGGCTTCGCTGCCGCGGGCGCACCGGGCTTCTCGGTTACCGCCAGCCTTACCTCGCTCGGGGTGTTCCTGGTTGGCGCGATCGCCGGCGGCAGGCTGGCCACGTACGGCGCGAGTCGCAGCCGAATCCTCGTGCTCGCCGTCGCTGTCGAGGTCGGCTTCGTCGCGGTCGCGGCCGGCGTGGCGTTCGCGGCGGCCACGGTGGCCACCGGGCGGGGCCGGCATACGACCATCGCGCTGCTGGCTTTCGCCATGGCATCAGGAACGCCGTCATCCGGCTGCTGTCGATACCGGACATAACGACCACGGTGCTGACCATGACCCTGACCAGGCTCGCATCCGACTCCGCGCTCGCCGGCGGGAGCAACCAGCGAGCGGCTCGCCGCACGATGTCCGTGCTCGCCATGCTCGCGGGCGCGACCGCCGGGGCGGCCCCTTTCCTGCAGCGCGGCGCCGGGCTGCCGCTCGCAATCTCGGCCGGCGCCGACGGCCGCGACCGCGATTGCCGCGCAAGCGAGTGCGGCTGTCCCCAGCTACCTCGACCGGAAGTGAGGCGACGATGACACCGATCGTGACCGACAACAGCGATGAGTCCCGGCTGGAGATTCACGAGGCCGGCGAGCTGGCGGAACTGGTCTACCGCACCCGCGCGGGCCGGCTCGTCCTCGTCCACACCGAGGTGCCGGACGCTCTCGGCGGCCGCGGTTTCGGCGGCCAACTGGTGAGCGCCGCCATCGACAAGGCCGCGCGCGACGGGATGACGGTGGTGCCGCTGTGCCCGTTCGCGCGCGGCTGGCTCGAGCGCCACCCGGCGGAAGCGGCCAGGGTCCCGATCGACTGGGACACGCAACCGGGCAGCTGACCGGCGCCGCTGTTGCGCTGCCCACGGCCGCAACCGTGACAGGAGGGGAACAGGCCCGTCAGGGGCCGGACGCCCCCGCCGCTGCCCGGTCAGTTTCCACCGCGGAGCAGGCGGCCATGCCAGTCGGCCGCACCCGCGATGACCTCGGTCATGTCGGCCCGCACGCCGCGGTCCGCGCCGGCCTGCCGCGCGAGCACACTGGCACGGCAGCCCGCCACCATGACCACCCGCGCGGCCGCCTCGGCCAGCCAGCGCGCGACGTGATCCGCGCTGGCTGCGCCGGCCGCGGGCTGCAGCAGCACGGCGTCGGCCACGTCGACACAGGTCCAGGTGCGGTGGCGAAAGCTGGCCGAGCCGAGTTCGTGCGCGATGGCTCCGGCGAGCCGCCGGCGGCGGGCGGGGGTCAGGCTGCCGTCTTCCTGTCGCAGCCCGAGCGGGAACACCACGTGCACGGGGAGGCCGGCGCCCAGCGCGGCGTGCACCGCGATGGTGTCCACGCCCGTCTGGCCGCCGGTCAGCACGGTCAGGCCCGGCGCTGCGCGCACCACGTGGCGCAGCGCCGCTTCGTCGGCGCGACCAGTCCCGGCCGGCCTCGCCAGCACGGCCTTCGCTACCTCGGCGCGACGAGCAGTGTCTGGATACCGGTTCCGAACACGCCCGTGGTATCCGCCAGCTGCGTCTCGGCCAGTCCCGTCCCGGTCCCGCCCATGGTCGACTGCGCGTCGAGCAGCACAAACTCGCCGACCGGGTCGCGGTGAAGGATGACCGTGAGGTCGACGTTGATGAAGATGTACTTGGCCGGGTCCAGCACCATGCTGACGCCGCTGCCGGAGTCGGCCACCAGCAGTGCACGGCAGATCGGCGAGAGGTCATCGCCCGGCAGCAGCGGTATCCGCGGCCTGGCCCACACCTGGCAAGGGCCAGGCTCGTCGAACTTCCCCGCCACGAACCGCCAGTCGATCGCCGACAGGTACCCGTCGACGTACCCGCCGAGAAACCGCGGCGGCCGACCCGTCGCGGGGACCTCCGGTACCCGGCCGTCCTTGCCCACGACCGGCGCCGCCTCGGAGGTGGCGATCCGCCAGCCCCTGGCCACCAGGACGTCCAGCCCGCCCGCGGTGATGACGGCTTCGAGCAGGGCGACCCGCTTGCCCGGCCGCAGCGTGCGGGTGCGGACCGCCAGTTCACCGACGGGCACCGGCCGCAGGATGTCCACGCTCACCCTGGCCAGCCGCATGCCGTCGTCGGGCTCGTGCCGCTCCAGTTCGCGTGCGGCCAGCGCAGACGGTGGCCCGCCGTGCTGCGCCTGTGTGCTCCACGGCCCGGCTGTTGCCGCGGTGGCGCGGTAGCGGCCCGAACTCGCGCGCTCGTAGAAGGCTGGATCCACGGAACCGGATGTTACCTTCCGGTCGTTTCGTGCCCCGAGAGCCGCTAGTAGGCGGGCCGACGGTAACGCGGTCATGGCGCGGGCGGGTGGGAGAAGGAACCAGTCGCGCAGATCCGCGCTGCGGGTAATAACCGCGGTCACCCAGCCGCATCGTTCGGCCGCCAGCGGGCGGCCAGTGCGGCCGGCAGACGAACGCACGGTACACGCGCGCCGCGTGTCGGCCGGTAGTCGGTACGCTTCGTGCGACGGCGCTGGTATGCGCGCCGGGGGCGTTAGCTCAATGGTAGAGCAGCGGACTTTTAATCCGTGGGTTCTGGGTTCGAGCCCCAGGCGCCCCACCAACCTCAGCATTGTGCGAGCCGGGGGTTCGCCGGCGGTGGCGTCTGCATCGTCTGGGACCGGCTGGCGGGGGCTGGGGATCCGGAACACTGGGATGAGTCCGTCCTCGGTTATGCGCACTTCGGCGACGAGGGCTTCGATGGCGGCTTTGCGCTCGGCTGGGGTGCCGCTGGCGAGCGCGTCGGCCAGGTAGGCCTGGAGGTCATCGATCACGCCTGGTGGTGGCGGTGCGGGCTGGTTGCTGATGGCGTCGGCGAGTTCGTCGGCACGGCTGGCGAGCTGGGCGATCTGGCCGTGGAGGGCCTTGAGCCGCTGGCCCGCGGTGGCGTCGTCCATCGTGCCGTTCTCGAACGCGGCGTGGTAGCGGTCGATCGCGGCTTCCTTCTGTTTGATCTGGGCGAGGATGGCGGCGTGCTCGGCGCGCCATCGGGCGTGCCCGTCGCGGTGCAGGGTCTGAGCGCGGGTGACTGCGTCGGCGATGAGATCGCCGCAGTTGGCGTAGAAGTCGCACAGCGCGTGGAGCACGGCGGCGTCGGTCTGGTCGGCGGGCAGCCGCGGTGCCGGGCAGCCGTGGGTGCCGTAGCGGGCGCGGGAGAAGCAGGTGTAGTACCGGTAGGTGCGGGTCCGGCCGGTAGCGGAGGTGCCGACGTAGCTGTGCCCGCAGGCCGGGCAGGTGATCAGCCCGGTCAGGTGGTAGTCGCTCGGGCTGGCGGCGCGCTGGGTGTGCTGGGCGGAGCGAGCGGCGGCGATGTCACGGGCTTTCTGCCAGGTCTGGCGGCTGATCAGCGGCTCGTGGGCGTCCTGCACGTAGACCTCGCCGTAGGCGATGTCGCCGGCGTAGGCGGGGTTGGCGATGATCCGGGAGATCGTGTATCCGGACCAGGGCTGGCCGGACCTGGTGCGCACTCCGCGCCGGTTCAGCACTTCGGCGATGGCGCGGGTGCCGAGCCGTTCGTCGGTGTAGAGCCGGAGGATCTCCCGCAGCTGCGGGGCTTCGTCGGGGTGCGGCACCAGTTTCTGTGTCTGCGGGTCGACGTGGTAGCTGTAGGGCCGCTGGCCGCCGGGCCACTTGCCCTTGGCGGCCTTGGCATTCATGCCCTTGGTGACGCGGTCGATGATGGTTTCCCGCTCGAACTCGGCGAACACGCCGAGGAGCTGGACGAGCATCCGGCCGATGGAGGTGGAGGTGTCGAACGGCTCGGTCGCCGACACGATCGCGACCCCGGCCTGGTCCAGGTCGGCGAGCAGGTGCAGCAGGTCGGACAGGCGGCGGGAGAACCGGTCGACCCGGTAGACCAGCAGCACGTCGAACCGGCCCGCCCGTGCGGCACGCAGCGCCTGCTGCAAGCCCGGCCGGCGGGTGGTGGCGCCGGAGGCGTCGTCGGTGTAGGTAGCCACGAGGGCCCAGCCGGGCTGGGTGGTGACGTACGCGGTGAGCGCGGTCTGCTGGGCGCTGATGGAGAACGGCTGGTGCTCGTCGTCGGTGGAGCGGCGCAGGTAGACCGCCACCCGCCGCGGCCCGGCAGGTGCCTCGCCGAAGCCGGGCCCGGTGTGGTGCGCGCGCCGTCGCCCGCTTCGTGTCGGGGCGGGGGCTGTCATCACGGTGACCTCCTGGGAAGTGAAGCCGGGCTGGGCCGGTCAGGCAGCCTCGGCTGGCGGGTCGCGGTGCCCGGACCGGGACAGCAGGACGGCGAGTGCCTCGACCGCGTCCTTGTATCCGGTCGTGCTCATCGGCGCGGTGCCGATCCCGGCCACCCGGATCCTTCCGGTCGGCATCTCCCGTCGCCGGCTGCCGGTCGTGCCCGGCGGGTGGCCACGATAGCTCGCCTGCGCGCCGTGATCGAGCCCGCTGGCGTCGGGGTGTGCGGTTCCGGGGCGGGCCGGGTGGCGGCCGCCGAGGCCGGCCAGGTTGCGTGCCTCTTCGGGTGGCTGGGTCGCGGCGGTCGCGTCCGGCCAGGTCATCGGGTCAGGCGGCCGGTGCCGGCCCGGCGTTATCGTCGTAGGGGTCGTCTGGCCACGGCGGCGGCACGCGCGCCTGTGCGGCTTGGTCGCGCGCCCGTGCCTGCCCGGCGCGGTAGGTGGCCCAGGGG
>JBOHCP010000094.1:0-11454 GCA_050698875.1 Streptosporangiaceae bacterium
GCGCCTGGCGCTCAGCGTGACAGCTACCGACCCAGCCCCGGGCGCCGCGAACCGCCCGCCCCGCAAGGCACCCTCGTGAGGCCGGCGCCTCCGGACACCCACGGAACCGGCAGGGGAGCCTCATTTGCCGCGCTACGGTGCGCCGCCTTGCCGGGCTAGGGTGCAGCGCCTAAAGTCCGTGTTCCAGCGAGCGCGTTCGCGCTCGCCACGAGGAGGTGCGGTCGCTGTGTCAGCACCCCAAATCCTCAAGGTTAGGCCCCGTCTGCTGGGACCGACCAGGCGGCCACTGTCGGTGTTCCCCGAACCGGAGCCGATCGTAGTGCACGGGCCAGCGCGCATCGCCGCCATCTGCAACCAGAAGGGCGGCGTGGGCAAGACCACGACGACCATCAACCTCGGCGCCGCGCTGGCCGAGCACGGCCGCCGTGTCCTGCTGGTCGACTTCGACCCGCAGGGCGCCCTGTCGGTGGGCCTCGGGATACAACCGCACGAGCTGGATGTGACCGTCTACAACCTGCTAATGGAACGTCGCCTGACCGCGCGTGACGTGATCATCAACACCCGCGTCGACGGCATGGACCTGATGCCGAGCAATATCGACCTGTCCGGTGCCGAGATCCAGCTCGTGCACGAGGTCGCCCGCGAGTTCGCGCTCGGCCGGGTGCTGCAGCCGGTAGTCCCTGACTACGACGTGATCCTGATTGACTGCCAGCCGTCGCTTGGCCTGCTGACCGTGAATGCTCTGGCCTGCGCCGACGGCGTGCTGGTTCCGCTGCAGTGCGAGTATTTCGCGCTACGCGGAGTAGCGCTGCTGATGGAAACCATCGACAAGGTGTCCAGTCGGCTGAGCCCGAAGCTTGCCATCGACGGCATGCTGGCGACCATGTACGACTCACGTACCCTGCACACGAGGGAAGTGCTGTCCGGGATCGTCCAGGGGTTCGGCGACCTCGTCTTCCACACCGTCATCAGCCGGACGGTGCGCTTCCCTGACTCTACGGTGGCTGGAGAGCCGATAACCAGGTTCGATCCTGCGTGCAACGGCGCTCACTCCTACCGTGAGTTGGCGAAGGAGGTCCTGGATAGGTGGCGTCAGCGTCAGGGCGTTCTCGCAGTTCGCGCCGGGTAAGCCCGCCAGGAGTCGCAGAGCTGCTTCGGCCCGACTCCCCGGACGCAGATACGAGCAAACCTCGGCCCTCGGCCTGGCAGACGATGCCGGGTCGGGGGCCGAGGCATTGTCCTCGTCGCCTCTCATACTCGCCCTGCGCGTCCGCCGCGAGGACAGGCACGGGCATGAGCACCATCAATCCGGCCGGCTCCGTATATCTATGCGGGCCGCGTTACGTAGCGAGCACGGCGGCAGCGCATGCCTACCCGCCTAACTACATGGCAGGGCCGAGTACTCATCAGTTCGTCTGGGTTCCACTCGAACGGGTGAACAGAGCGCGGCCGGGGGGAATTTTTCGGTAAGCCGTCGCAGGTCCCTGACTGTATGTACCGGGCCGAGGGTTGAGCGGGTCGAGCGGGTCGTGGCCGGTGCCAGGCGGGCGTTCCGCACGAGTGCGGGCCGGGCGCCGGCTATACCAGTGCCGGTGCTGGTGATGTGTGGAGGGCCGCGCGGATGATGTCGGCGAGTTCGTTGCGGCCTGGGCCTGGTGCGGGGCGTGGCCGCCAGCCGCTGGCGTATAGGGTCGGGAGCTCAGGAGTCGGGATCTTGACAGCGGCAGTGGCGCACCCAAACTTGAGGCTGTCTTCCAGGTCGAGATTGAGACCCCTGGCCAGGACAAACCTCGCGTTGAAGCTGTCCCCTGCCCCGACGGTGTTCTGCGGCTCCACCTCATTTGCGGGGACCTGGACGCGTGCGTCGTGAGTGAAGGCGACAGCGCCGCGGGCGCCGTCCTTCACGGCAACCACCCTGTCGTCGCGCTCTCCCGCGTCGAGCGCCTGCCGCCCGGCGGTGTCCAAGGTCTCGGCCTCCCAGACGGTCAAGAACTCCGCGCGGCTCGGAAGGTAAAGGTCCACGACACCCGCCAGCGAGCGCATATTCTTCAGCACTCGCGCTGGGCGACAGCGAGCGGATGGCGCAGCATAAGGATCTCGGTGTCCTTCCACCACCACCCGCGCCGCGACAAGCCCAGCAGCGACGCGGCACGGGTGACAATCAGGAAGATCAGCTTCAAGCCCACAAGCCGACGATCATCCCACGCCCTGGCCGGCCAAGACCGGCCTGGCATGTGCCGGACGCGGCGCCGAGCCGCCAGCGGTCAGCGGAGCATCTGGCCAGGTGGCACAGGTTTTGGGCACCCTCAATCCTGAGCGAATGCATAGGCACGCTGATATCAGGCTCGGTCGCTGCCGATTTCTCCAGGTTCATGGCAGATACCTGGCCAGCCACTGCCAGGTGCGCGCTATACCGTCCATGAGTGACACCGAAGCCTCGAACCCGAGGGTCTCGCGGGCGCGGCGCACGCTCAGACAGCTGTCACGGACCTCGCCTTCCCGAGCAGGCGCCCAGTAGATCGTGGCTGCCCGGCCGGCCCTTTGCTCAAGCGCCTGGAGGATGTCCAGTACAGAGGTCGCACGTCCGGTTCCGATGTTCACAACGCCGGTGACGTCGGCGTCCGCAGCGAACACATTTGCCGCCACGACGTCGGAAACAAAAACGAAGTCGCGCGTTTGGAGGCCGTCGCCGAACACCGTGACCGGCTCTCCAGCCGCAAGCGCCTGGCCGAAGATGGCTACCACACCCGCCTCGCCATGCGGGTTCTGCCTAGGCCCGTATACGTTGCCGTAGCGAAGGGAGACCGTCGAGAGTCCGCCGGCGCGCTGGAACCAGGACACGTACTGCTCGGCGCAGAGCTTGCTTACCCCGTACGGGGCCAGCGGTTCCGGCGTTCCCCCTTCGGGAGTTGGGATGGCAAGCTCCGGTCCGTAGATAGCCCCTCCGGTCGAGGTGTTAACCAGGCGGCGCACCCCGACTGCGCGGGCTGCGACCAGGACGTTGAGTGTGCCGAGGACGTTACTGTGCGCGTCGAAGGTAATGTCCATCACTGAGCGACGCACGTCCATCTGGGCGGCTAAGTGGTACACAGTCGTCGGGCGCCACCGGGCGAATACCGCGTTGATGCGCTGTTGGTCGAGGATGCTCACCCGCTCCAGATCGACCCCCTGGGTTGCGGCTGCCGAGATGTTCGTCTCAGCGCCAGTAGAGAGGTCGTCGACAACGAGCACCCGCTCGCCCCTTTCGACGAGGGCGTCGACGATGTGAGACCCGATGAAGCCGGCGCCCCCGGTCACGATGGAACTCACTGTGCGGGCTGTCTCTGCGAGTTTTGCGGTGGCCCTGGAAGTCTGCTCGGTGACAGGTTCACGCGGACCGCGATAGCGTCGGCGACCGTCGCTGCGGTGGGCCGCACAGTCACCTGGCAAGCTGCCCGTCGTCGATGGCCCGGCCGACCTTGAGCAGTGCATCAACTAGGTCCTTGACGTCTCGCTCGTCGCCGAGCAGGGCCGAGTGGTGTATAAGGAGCGTCGATGCGGCGTACGCGACCGTGCCAGGGAACTGCCGACCGAAGGATCGAGCCAGTCCTTCCTGGGTCCACGCGGCTCGGTACCGCCCGAGCGTGTGGGGCCGGAACAAGAGACTGTCGAAGAGCGGGGCGTCTGTAATGTAGACGGACCGCTGGAGTTCAGCGGTGAGAGCGCAGCTCATCCGCTCGAGCGACGTCCGGTCCAGCACCCGGCGATCAACGCGAAGTGCCAGTTCATAGATGGAACGCTGGGCGTACGGGCTTGCTGGACGGACCACGCGGACCCAAGGGGCCTGTTCGGCTAGCACTCGGCTGAGCAAGGCGGCCTGAGCGTCTCGGTGCATGTTCTCGGCGTCTAGGTGGGGAAGACGGTCAAGCAGGATTGCGGCATGCAGCTCTGACATCGTACGGTTCGCGCCGATAACGTCGCCTCGCTCGACCAGTTCCATGGCACCCGGAAGTGGCTCGGCGTATGTCCGGGCGTCGGCGCGCAACTGCAGGCCGCGAGACCATTCATCCTCCGATCCCACGACGAGGGCGCCGCCCTCTCCGGCGGCCAGTACCTTCCCGCTTTGAAAGCTGAATGCGCCGATCGTTCCCCATGTGCCGAGCCGGCGGCCCCGCCAGCGCCCGCCGTGGGCCTGGGCAACGTCCTCGATGACGTGCACCCCGGCGCCAGACGCTATGGCGAGGAGGTCGTCGAGGTCGGCAACCGTGCATGCTAGATGAACACAGATGACCGCTCGCGTGCGCGGGCTGATCAGCGCAGCGACCGCATCTGGCGAGATGCAACCAGAATCGGGGTCCACGTCGGCGAGCACCGGCAATGCACCAACGCGGAGCACGGCGCTCGCGGTAGCCACCCACGTCATCGCGGGCACGATGACCTCGTCGCCCGGGCCGACGTCCAGCAGCTCTAGGGCGAGCACGAGCGCGCCCGAACCGTGGTCGACTGCGATGGTGTGCGATGCGCCGAGGTACTCAGCGAATCGACGGGCGAACTGGCGCTCGAGCGAGGCTTGTCCCGATCCTGGCCAGCTAACTGTCCACCGCCCGTCGCGTAGGGCCGAAAGGAGCACGTTCTCGGTGTGGTCATCGAAGCGGGGCCATCGGGGCCAGGGCCGCCCTCCGCGGACCGGTTGCCCTCCGTTGATGACGAGTTCGCAATCCATCAGTAGCCCGCAAAAGGCGTGCACTCGGCGTCATCGGGGGAAGCCTTCATTGCGGTCCCTACAACGCGACGAGCATTAGCGGCGGCGCACCTCTGCGCCGCCAGCGCCAGGGACACCGCGGCCGCATCGTCCCGCCAATCTGCACCGGTGCCCTCGCCTCCGACTACCTCGCTCAGGAACCCGTCGATCTCGGCCGCGTAAGCCGTCGCGAAGCGGTCGAGGAAGCTTTTTGGGAGGGTAGGGGAACCGGGATGGACTGTGCTCGTGGCCTGCCGCGTCCCGAGCATGACACTGCCATCCGCATACATGCGCAGTTCCGCATCGCGTCCGAGGACAGTCGCCTCGACGGCGTACCCGGAAGGTGACCAGCGGCTTCCCGTGATCGTGGCGAGAGCACCAGCGGGTGCGCGCAGGGCGATCGTTGTCGTGCCGTGATCCCCGAGGCCCGACACTTCCGGCTCGATGTTCGCTCCGCCCATGGCTGCCACCTCGAACTCTGTGGTGCCCAGCAACCACCCGATGATGTCGATATCGTGCACATGCATGTCGACGAAGACACCACCTGAGCAGGCCAGATAGTCGCGGCTAGGAGGAGCCGGGTCCCGCGTCGCTGACTGCACCCAAAGGATGTCGCCCAGCGCGCCGTCTCGGACCTCTCGGTAGATCACGTTTATCGCCGGGTCGAACCTCCGCTGGAGACCCGAGCGGAAGACCACGCCTGCCGCCTCTGCCAAAGCGCCCAAGTCTTTGGTAACCGAGGGATCGATGGCGATCGGCTTTTCACATAGGACGGGCACCTGTCGCTCGAGCAAGGCTCGCACCACGTCGGCGTGGTCGGCCGTAGGGGTCGCGACCACCGCCGCCTCCCAACTCGAGCTTCGGGTTGGCAGGGTGGCCATGGCTCGCACCCGGTAGTCGGTCTCCGGAGACACTGGGAGTCCCGCCGGGTCGATGACGTCGACGGACGTGACGAGCGGGTGGTGGGCGAGCGACTCTGCGTGAATGCGACCGATGCGTCCGCAGCCAACAAGTAACACCCGCATGTATCCTCCTCGTCGGTGTCGCTCGCGAGTTTAGAACGGACGCTATGTCATTAATGGCATCGGGGTTCTCCCAAGGCGTTCGCCATGCTCATTGGCCATGAGCTTGCTTGCAGTGCGGAGCAAACTGCACGAACTAGCGGCCAAGTCCAGGCCGAGCTGGCGGCTCTCGATTGGGCCAACGCGCATGGCATCCTCGGCGACTTCGGTGGATCCCGCCGATCCGCACTGGCCTGTCGCCAGTCCGTCCTTAAGGTGGCACGTATCCGACCCTGGCGGCACGTCTAAGAGCCGAATGCCAGCCAGGCCAAGCGGAGGGCTTGGTGGTCGAGCAAGATCTTTCGCGCAGAAACGTGGACGAACTTGGGTAGTTTTCACGATGCCCGTGGAGGCGGACCCGAGGGGAAGAAGACGACTTCGCAATCGAGATCCTGGTACCCGCCCGTTTCGTAGTCGCCCGCGGATCGTTCCAGAGGCTGCCAGCGGCGCATGAAGGCGGGCGCGAAGGAATACGCGAGGAGCACCCTAGGCTCGCCGGTCTGCTTCCACCGAACACCGTGCAGCAGGGCCTCGTTCAACAGGAGGACGTCCCCGGCGGATGCCGGCACAGTGCGCACGCGATCGGTCTCGGAGACCAGGCCCGCGTCTTGGTCCAAGAAGGCCGGCCACGGATAGGCAAAGCTCGCCTTGTGCGATCCTTCGACATAGCAGAAGGGTCCGTCGTCAGGACCGATGTCCGTTAGGTACGCGATCGCCTTTACGTACCGAGTGTAGAGGCGGCCGTCATGGTACTCGGCGCCATAGGCGGCGTGCCGTGTCGTCCGAACACCGTCGGCATAGACAATGTCCTGCACAAGCCCGTTGTGCATGTAAAGGAAGCTGCCGGCGCCCGAACGATGCGCGTACGACTCGATCAAACGGAGCGGCTGGTTCACCACATCCGCGACATGGTCCAGCAGGCCGGTCGCTGCTACGACATCACGGAGCGGCCCTCCTCGGCCGTGAATGTCCTGCCAGCGGTCTGTGGCGCGCTCGGGGAAGACATCATCCGGTTCGGCCGCCGCAAGAGCCGATCTGCACGCTGCGACGAGATCTGGGGACAGGAACTCTCGCAGCTGCACATACCCAACCGCGTCGAAGTGGTACAGCTGATCGTGAGTTAGCGCGCGAGACAACACCATGGGCCTCTGGTTTTCTACCCTGCTCACGTCGCTTCCTCTTCCCACGCACTAGTGCCTGCGGTCGCGGCTCCTCCCCCGGCGATCCGCTCCAGCCGCCGGACCAGGAGCCCTGCCGGAAACGGCGCGGTGAGCCGGCGGGCATGACACGCTGCCTGCCTGCCCAAAGAGTCCATGTGGTTGCGTCCTGCCCACAGTCGCTCCATGGCGGCGCTGAACTGACCTCGGGTGGCCGCACTGGCGAGATAGCCGGTCACACCCTCCTGCACCAGCGTTGCCATACCGCCTACATCGGTCACGACGGCCGGTCGCCCGCAAAGCATAGCCTCGACGAGGGCCGCCGGCAGCCCTTCCGCGCGCGACGGCATCACCGCCACGTGGGCGTTGCGCCAGACAGAAGCGATGTCCTCGATGTGGCCGCGAAACCGCACCCGCGAGGCAAGCCCCAGGCGATCTACCAAGCGCCGCAGCACCTCCTCGTGCGGGCCGCGGCCCACGATGTCGAGGAGAACGGCCCGGTCACGCCACCGCGGCTCTGCCAAAGTCTCGATGAGTACGTCATGACCTTTATCCTCGGCGTCGACGCGCGCTACCAGGGCGAGACGCAGGGCGCCCTCCGCTGGCCATGGCAGCTCTCCCTCGTACGGCACCCGATACGGCGCGAGTACGATCTCGGCCTGCGGGAGTGGGTGGCCGGTCTGTACTTCGGCTGCGCGTCGTGTGGCGTCGGAGATGAAGAGGCAGGCCCGTGCCCCTGCCAGCGCTCGACCCGCCTCAAGAGCGATGGCGTCAGCTCGCCACGAGTGCGCGGCCGAGTAGTGAACAATCACCACGTAAGGGATAGCGCGAGCAGCGCACCATGACGTCCACGGTGCGCCGCTGAAGACATCGGGCTGGTTGACCACGACCAGGTGCCAGCCGCCCTTTTCTATGGCTGCACCTAACCCTCCCGAGCGCAATTCGACGCTCACACCGCCGGCGCGAAGGTCCTGATGCCGAGGGACTGGTTCGGGCCACTCCCGCACGCTGGCAGTTACGTGGTGGCCAGCAGCTGCGGCCGACAGCGCTGCTTGAGACCACAACTCCTCGGCGGCACCCCAGGGAGCGTGCTCCAGGGAGGACACGAAGAGCACCCTGAGAGAGTTCACGGCCGAGCGTCCGTGGTGTCATCGGCCAGCGTCACTAGCTCGTTTACGCAACCGTCGTCGGCGCTCGGGTCCAGTTCTAACCGGCGGATTTGCGTCCAGTCGATCATCGTCTCTGTGGGTCGGTTCTGGTAGGTGCGCCACTCCCGGCGCGGAACCTGGGTGTGAGGCACGAGGGTGCCGACGCTGCCGAGGCAGAAGCGGCACGCCCCTAGTGGGGTGGCGCTCGCGAAGAGGGCAGACAATCGGTCCCGCAGCCCGTCGGCCGGCATCAGGGCGACGCTGTCCGTCGCGGTGCCGGCCCTGGGTCCCAGCACCGTGGGAAGGAATGCGGATTGGGGGCAAACCCAGAAGCGGTGTTCGCGGACAGTGTGACATCGCCATACGTGGGCCATCTTGCATGTTGCGTAGATAGATGTCACCAGATCGTCGTCGTCGGTGCCGAGTTCCGAGTAAGACTCTCGGAAGTGGCTGTTGTGGAGGAGACGGAGTCGAGTGCCGTGGGCCCGTGCTCTCGCCGCCGCTCGGGTCAGGTCGGCATCGTCTGGAACCTGACCGGGGTACACCGAGACCTCTATCTCGTCTACATCCGCCCACACAGCGTCGCCGAGGCGGCCGAGGAGGCGGCCATTGGTGCAGATGTGCACCTCGTCTGCCACTCCGCTGCGGCGGGCGGCCGCCACTACGTCGGCGAGACGGCGGTGGAGAAGTGGCTCCCCGCCGAGAAGCTTGACGTACCTGCAGTGGTAGGCCGTGGCTAGCGCGGCTAGGTCAGCGTACACGTCGTCGGCCGCCACCAGGTGCGGCCGAAAAACCGGTGATAGGTGTGAGCAGGATCTGCATGCGAGGTTGCAGTGCTCGGCGACGTTGACCTCGCACCCCTCCGGCGAGACGATCCGCCCGCCGACTACGCGAGGGCTCCAAGCATGCTGTGGACTAGGAGTTGCAGTCAATGCACGTCACCCGCGTTAGAGTATCCGCCTAAATGGTATATAAGTGTGGGCTTTTCGCTACAGATAACCGGTTCGCGCGCTTGAAGCAAAGCCTCCATCAGGGCGTCATCTTCCCCGAAGATAGACCCACTCTTATCGCGGCCGTCGATGTCGGTGGGAAAAGGAACGTCAAGGAGGAGGTCGCGGCGGAGGAGCCACTCGCCGGTGTCGACTGTCCGGACGGGGTCAGGGTGATCGAGTCCGTCGATCCGATCGCGAAACACGGGAGACCCCGGCACCCTGACGCCGTGCGCGATGGCCCAGTGATAACGCGACCTCGCCGAGTCCAAGTCGGGCCGCCAGGGGTCACGCGGCTCGGTGAAGGCGCAGCCCTCGGCGGTGCGCATCGTCAGCCAGGAGTGGACTGCGCGGACACCCGCGGACCGAGCGCAGTCCGCAAGCGTGGCGATGTGGTCGGGCGCAAATTCGTTGTCGTCGTCGAGGAATGCGATCCAGTCACCCGCCGCCATGCGCACACCTTGGTTTCGTAAGGTTGCCGACCGGCTGGGGCCGGACCGATCCTCGGGCGCGCGACGGCAGAACTCGTAGCGCAGAGGTGTAAGGCCAGGTGTTCGGCTCTCGAGGAGTCGCACGGTGTCAAGGCAGTCGTCGATGAGGACAAGGTGCTCCAGGGCGGCTGGTCCTCGCTGCTGGTCGATGGAGCGGATGGCCCGTTGCAGCTGATCCGGCCGATTGCGCGTCAGTGTGATCACGGTAACGTCGATGAGCGCGGCTGTCATGGTTGTGCTCTCCGCACTACGTCGGAGCGAGCTCGAAGCTCCTGTCGGGTTAGGGCCTGACCAGTCGCGCTAAAGGGTTCGTCGACGACAGCGGATCCCGCGAAGGTGTGAGCGACGTTCGTGCACCTGGCGCACAGCGCTGAGGCATCCCGCCGCCGACCCTGCTGCAAGGCCTGTCGCATGGCGACGAACCGCGGCGACGTCCAGATGGTCATTAAACCCAGTTCGAGGACGTTGCCCATAACCTCGCTTCGCTCTGAATCCTCGTAACACAACACAACGTCACCGGTCACTGTCACGATGAGCATGTCTGTGGGCGCGAAGCAAGGTGTCCGGCTGATCAAGGCGGTTGGCGTGGGCAGGTGGACGAGGCGCCCCGCCCGGTTGGTTAGCTTGAGCGTGCTTCCTGTCTGCACCCACTGCAGGGGCCGGTCCGGCACGGCCTGATCGTCGTGGGCGGTGACGATAAAGGCGTCAACTCCAGCCCTCACCAGGCCGCGATGCCGTTCGTCGGTGAGCCGGTCGCCATTGGTATAGAGCACCTGCAAGGCGCCCGGCGCGGCATGGCGCAGCTCGGCCACGAGGCGCTCCAGGTCGCGGCGGAGCAGCGGCTCGTTGTAGAAGTGGTAAGAGATCCTCCCCGTGAAGCTCATGGCCGCCAGGTCCGCTGCGATGCGCCGGAAGACCTCGTCGGGCATCTGCGCCGGAACTGCCGGACGGGGTTCGAGGGAAACGGGGCAGTATCCGCACCGCCGGTTGCAGCGCGAGTTGATCTCGATCTCGATTACATCGAAGGCGGACGGAACCTCGACCGCTGTCACGCCACGTCCAGCCGAGCACACGGAGGGCGGCGCGACAGAGTGCCTGCGTGGCGCTGCACCTTTGCCACGGCTTCGACGAGGCTATCCAGGTGTGCGTTGGAAGCCAGGAGCAGGTGGTGGCGGAAGGCAAGGCAGCGGTCCGCCGCAGCCGACGCAGCCGGATGGACATCGGCTGTCACGCGCAGCTGGTCGGACCGGCTCTTGAACCGAGGAGAGGTTGCTGGGGCGTAGAGCGCATTGCTGCTCAACGGGGCGTCCAGGACCTCGCATCGGGCGCCGACCTCAGCTGACACGGCCGCCGCCAACGTCTTAATGGGCGCATCGGAGAAGCTTGGTAGGTCCAGGGCCACGGTGTATTTGTGATACCCCGGCTCGTCACCAGAGGGGTGGACAGGGGGGTGGACGCCGTCGATGTGCGCTAGACCAGCGCTGAGGCGCTGAGCTGCTGCATGCCGAAGGCTGTTCTCCTCATCGAGGTGGGCCAGGTTCGTCAGGGCGATTGCGGCTGGCATCTCTCCGAGTAAATAGTTGTCTCCCATCGCTCCGTGTCCGTCGATGAGGGTGCGCAGTGACTTGTCGTATTCCCTGCCGTTGGCGCGCAGCTGCTGCATCCGACGACCGGTTTCCTGGCTGGCCGCTACTGCCACACCGCCTTCCCCGCAGGTAAGAAGCTTGCTCTGCTGGAGACTGAAGCCAGCGGTCGAGCCAAAGGTCCCGACCCGATGACCTTGCCGTCGTGCTCCGTGGGCGTGCGAACCGTCCTCGACTAGCGCGAGGCCTCGCCTCCGGGTTAGCTCGGTGAACCCGTGCACGTCGGCGATCCAGCAATTCTGATG
>JBOHCP010000095.1:0-11428 GCA_050698875.1 Streptosporangiaceae bacterium
CCGCAGCGCGGACCGCCCGCTCGGCCGCCGCCAGGCCGGCCCCGCCCGCCAGCGGGGCGGCCGCGGCCTGCGCCAGCCGTTCTACCTCGGCGGCTGCATGCGCCGCGCAGCGCGCGGCGACCTGGTCGCAGGGCCCTTTTTCTGCCCTTCCGGCTCAGGGGCCTGGCCGGCCGCCGCCGGGATCGGGCGGGCCTCGCAGATCGCCTCGCTCACCTCCGCGATCTCCTCGGCGAGCGACGCGAACCGCTGATAGTTCTCCAGCTCAGCCCGCACCTTGCCCAGCTCCTCGGGGCGCAGCTGCCGGCCGATCGTGCCCCGCCCGGCCGCCGTCCGCGTCCACAGCCACCTCGGCCCGTGTCCCCGGCTGCCCGGCTCGGCGCACCGCCGGCACGAGCTCTTGCCGCACCGCTGCCAGTTCTCGCTCGCGCTGCCCCGGCGGAAATCACCCACCGACGCCAGCCGCTCGAACAGCCGGCCCCGGCTGGCCTCCAGTTCGGCCAGCAGCGGACTGGTCACCAGCACCTCCACTAGGTTGTTGGATCCACAACCAGAGTAGCCGCGACGACCACCTATTCCAATCACCCCACTCGCGTGTCACACCCGGCGCTGGCTGGGCGTTGGCTAGGCTAGGCGGCCTCAGCGGGCGCGCTCAGCGCCAGGCCCATCGCGTCGTCGAAGCTCAGCGTCGTGCCCCTCGCGTAGGCCTCATCGAACCGCGCGGCACCGAGATGCTCACGCACCACCCCAATGCTGTCCTGCCGGTACTGGCCTTCAGGCTCCTGCCATGGTCCGCCCATGCGGCCTTGGCAGGTCTGCGCGACGCCGTGCAGCTCGGCAGCGCGGTACCAGTCACCAAGATCGCCGGCGGCGCACGCGAGGCCGAGGCTGCAGTAGGCCAGGCCCATCGTGTCCCCGATCCGACGGCTCATCCGCAGCCCGGTCTCGAACATGTCGCACGCAGCTACCGGGTCGTGTTCATGGCGAAGCACCCAGCCCATGTTGACCGGCACGACGTGATTCTCCTCGCCTATCTCCGCGCTGGCCTCCTCGGCCTGCTGCAGATGCGCCCGCGCGGCCGCGAAGTCGCCGGCGCGGATCGCGTGCACGCTCGCGTTGTTGTGCAGAAAGTAGGCCATCAGCCGGTCGCCGGAGCGCTGCGTGCACGCGATGCCCTCGGCGTAGAGCTGCTCAGCGGCATCCGGGTCCGTCAGGTCCAGGCTCAGCAGGTACTCCATGATGCTCGAGCCCAGCAGCACGTCGTCGCCGGTCTGCCGGGCAATTTCAACCGACTCGGCCCCGAACGGCAACCCGCGTTCCGGCTCGCCGGCGAAGTAGTACAGGCCGCAGTGCGTGCCGAGCGCCTCGACCAGCAGCCGCGGCTTGCCGACCTGCCGGGCCAGCTCGATGACCTCGGTGCCGAGCCGCAGCCCGTGCTGGATCGCCGTGGCACGCTTAGCGTCTGTGGCGAGGATCGCTGCGTCCACGAACAGACTGAGGTCTGTCCGAGCTTCGGGTCGCGCCAGCACGGGATCGAGCAGCCCTGCCACCGCCGCTCCACGGGCGCGTGACATCCAGAACCGCCGGAGCGAAGCTGCCAAGCGCAGCACCTGCCGGGTGCCGTCGGGGGCGTCTGCGGCCCACTCGGCAGCCCGCCACAGGTTCGCGCGGTCGGCATCCAGCCGGCCGAACCAGCTGCCCTGCTCCGGCCCCGTCAGGTGCGGTGCAGCACGCTGGGCGAGAGACACGAAGTGCTCGCAGTGTGCGGCGCTCACCGCCGCAGACTCGTCGTCGCCGGCCTCGACGAGCCGGTCGGCCGCAAACTGACGGATCGTCTCCAGCAGCCGGTAGCGGAGTACTACGGCCGACGGCTCGGTGACCACGAGACTCTTGTTCACCAGGGAGCCGAGTAGCTCGACCACGTCAAGCACGTCGATACTGCCGACGCCGCAAGCTGCCTCGGCCGCCGCCAGATCGAAGCTCTCCGGGAAGACGGCCAGCCGGCGCAGTAGCTGCTGCTCCGTGCCGTCCAGCAGCGAGTAGGACCAGCTGACCGTCGCTAGCAGGGTCTGCTGCCGGGCCAGCGCGACCCGGCTGCCGCCGGTGAGCAGGCGGAACCGGTGGTCCAGCCGGTCCCGCAAGTCGGCGATCGACAGCGAGGACAAACGCGCGGCCGCGAGCTCGATGGCCAGCGGCATGCCGTCCAACCGTCGGCAGATCGAGGCGATGAGGGGACCGGACTGGTCGTCGGCCACGAGATCCACGCCCTGCTTGCGAGCCCGGTCCACGAACAGTGCGACCGCATCCGAGGCCGCGGGTCCGCACCAGCCGTCGTCGCCAGGCGGCAGCGACAGGGGCGGCACCCGGTAGATGGCCTCCCCGCTGATCCCGAGCGGCTCGCGGCTGGTGATCAGCAGGTGCACCCGCGGGCAGCGCCGCAGGATCGCGTCAGCGGTGCTGGCGCACGCGTCGATGAGGTGCTCGCAGTTGTCCAGCACGATCAGCAGGTGCTGCGGGGCGAGGGCGGCGATCAGCGTGTCCAGCGCGGATCGACCCGGCTGGCTGACCACGCCCAGCACCGCGGCGATCGCGGCCGGAATGGCGGCCCCGTCGGTGACCGTGGCGAGCTCGACCAGCCAGGCCCCGTCGCCGATGCCGTCGAGGAGGTCAGCCGCCACCTGCAGGCCCAGCCGGGTCTTCCCGCTGCCGCCCGCCCCGGTCAGCGTCACCAGCCGGGCTGACTCGAGCAGCACCCGGATGACCTTGAGCTCGCCGGTCCGGCCGATGAAGCTCGACAGCTCGGCGGGCAGGTTGTTCAGCAGCGTCGGGTTGCCCAGCGACCGCAGCGCCGGGAACTCCGACCGCAGGCCGGCTCCGGCGAGCTGGAAGAGCCGCTCTGGCCTGCCCAGATCCTTCAGCCGGTGCACGCCCAGGTCGAGCAGCGCCGTGCCGGCCGGCAGGAAACCCTCGACCAGTGCCGCCGCCGTCTCCGACAGCAGGACCTGACCACCGTGTGCCACGGCTGCGATCCTGGCTGCTCGGTGCACGTCCAGGCCCACCGGCCCGGCCACGGTCAATTCGGCCTCGCCGGTATGGATGCCCATCCGCACCAGAATGCTATCCCCGGTCGGCCATGCGTGCGCGCCGAGCGCGCGCTGCATCTCCAGCGCCGCGGCGACGCACGCACGGGGCGAGGAGAAGGCCGCGAAGAAGCCGTCCCCCGTCATGGTCACCTCGGTGCCGTCATGAGCGGCCAGCGCGGAACGGATCAGCGCGTGGTGCTCGGCGAGCACGTGCGCGTAGCCTTCGCCGCCCAGCCGGCGCAGCAGCGCGGTCGAGCCCTCGATGTCGGTGACCAGGAAGGTCAGGGTCTGCACGCGTCCGAGCCTACGAGCCCGCGCCGACACACGAGTACGCGAAGGCCGTCCGGCGGCGGCAGCTGTGCTGACACGATGGGAAACATGGCGAACCGGCACCGGCCTGCATCGGGCAAGCCCGCCCGCCACCTCGCGGCCGTCCCCGACGATCCCCAGCCGCCGCTGTGGGACATCGCCGAGCTGAGCCGCCTGGCCTACCTGCGCCGGCTGGCCAACGAAACAGGGCAGCCGGCCGAGGCGATCCGCCTGATCGAGACGGCGGCCACCGCGGACGACGCACTTGCATCGCTCGTCGCGGCGGGCCTGATGCCTGGCGGCGCGCAATCGCTCGACGACCTCCTTTCCTGGTTCGCGCCGCTGCTCGAGCCCGGCTGCGACCAGATCACGGCCGAGATCGCTGCGAGCCAGCTGGTCGCCGAGATGCGCCGTTCGGCGCCGGCGGGAACGGATGTGGCCGAGCCGCTGCTCACCGTCATCGCGGATGCCGCGGATGACCGCCGGGACGAAGCTGTCGCGATGCTGCGGGCGCTCGGGGCGGTAGGCCCCGCCGAGGTCAGATCCGCGGCGTCGGCCGCGGCCGCCCGGATGGTCGCCGCCGGCCAGCCCGACGTGCCGTGGGCCGGCCTGCTCGGGACGCCACAACCGGGCCGGTGCTTCGGCTACGAGGACATCCACGGAGAGCAGCGGTCGGTCGTCGTCACCTTCAGCTACGGGAGCACGAGGCACGCTCTCGTCACGCTGATCGACTGCGTGCTCGGCGGCGTGAAGGACCTGTACGTGTGCGACTACTCCGACCGGTGGCGCGCGCAGTACCGCGCAGCCGGCCAGCAGCCCGACACGCGCTACCGCGACCTTGACCGGGCCGCGGCCCGCGCGCTCCTCGACGACGCGCTGGCCAGGCCGGCCTGCCCGGTCGAGCGTGGTCAGGCCGAGAACGTGGCGACTTACCTGGAACTGCTGCGGGCCCGGGTCGCGTTGCTGCCCGCCGCCCGCCCGGCCCGGCCCGAACGCCGCGCGACTGCGAGCAGAACGCGATCCTCGCGGAACATCCACCGGCTCAAGGTGACGCTCCGCGGCAGCAAGCCACCGATCTGGCGGCGATTCGAGGTGCCGTCGGACATCAGCCTGCAGCGCCTGCACTCGGTCATCCAGGTCGGCTTCGGCTGGCAGGACTGTCACCTGCACGTCTTCGAGACAGTGGCCGGCCACTACGGAACCCGCGATCCCGACCTCGAGTACATCCGCAGCGACGCGAGCAAGCGGCTGTCCGCGGTCGCCGACTGGCCAGGCGATCATGTCGGCTACGAGTACGACTTCGGCGACGGCTGGCGGCACGTCGTGACCGTCGAGGCGGTTCAGGCGGCCGAGCCCGGCGTTGCGTATCCGTGCTGCACGGCCGGGAAGCGCGCCTGCCCGCCGGAAGACTGCGGCGGGCTCACGGGCTACTACCAGATGCTGGCGGTGCTGGCCGACCCGGGCCAGGAGGACCACCGGGCCATGCTGGAGTGGCTCGGCATCCCCTCGGCCGCGGAGTTCGACCCGGACTACGTCGACCTCGACGCTGTGAACGACGGCCTGTCCGGAATCGCCCGGGTCCTGGTCCGGACCTGATGGTCACAGCAGCGCCAGTTCGCCGGTGATCGGGTCGATCCGGTCCGCTGCGGCCGGGCCGATGGCACAGCAGGTCGGCGTCCCCTCCGCAACCTGCGTGCGGCCGGCGTCGTGGATCACCTGCACGGGCAGGTCGGCCGCCGCGGCCCGCGCGGCGATCGCGTGCAGCTCGTCCGCACTGCCGGCCCGGAGCACTACCTTGGGCTGGCCGTCCCGCAGCCAGGCCAGAAAGTCCGGGGTGCCCGCGCCCGCCAGGGCCGCGGCGACGGCGGCATGCGCGGCATGCGCGGCGATCTTGCCGCGGCCCATGCCCAGGTCGGCGCGCACCACCAGGGTCAGCTTGGTCTCCATGACTGCTAAGGGAACCACGGCCGGGTGGCCGGCCGGGGCCGCAAGGACACCGCCTTGTGGTCCCGGCCGCCACCGCGCGCTGGGCCGCGCCGCGCGAGACTGGTAAGACCGGAAGCCTGGAGTTCTGCGGAGGTGCGGCGTGACCGAGCAATGGGATGAGTCATACACCGCGGAGACGCCGGCACCGTGGGACATCGGCAGGCCGCAGCCTGCCTTCGTCCGGCTCGCCGACCAGGGCCGGCTGTCCGGGCGCGTCCTTGACAGCGGCTGCGGCACAGGCGAGAACGCGCTACTCGCCGCCAGCCGCGGCGCTGACGCCACCGGCATCGATGTCGCACCGACCGCGATCGCCCGAGCGCGCGCGAAAGCTGCCGACCGCGGCCTCACGGCGCGGTTTGAAGTCGCCAACGCGCTCGACCTCGGGTTCCTCGGTGTCAACGTCGACACGGTCATCGACAGCGGCGTGTTCCACGTATTCGACGACACCGACCGGGCCAGGTATGTCGCCAGCCTCGCCGGGGTACTGCGGCCGGGCGGGAGCTGCTACCTGATGTGCTTCAGTGATCAGCAGCCAGGCGATTGGGGCCCGCGCCGTGTCCGCGCGGACGAACTCCGCAGCGCGTTCCACGATGGGTGGGCCGTCGAATTCATCTCTGCGGATACCTTCGAGATCAATCCGATCGGCGGCACGACGCAGGCGGCGGCCTGGCTTGCCGCCCTCAGGCGCGGCTAACCATCCTGGCCGCGTGGCCAGGCAGCGCCGCTAACGCCCAGCCCTTCCGCAGCCAGGCGATGGCGCAGATCACGAAGAAGACCACGACCAGGTCCATCTTGGTGTCACTTCCCCCGATGTGTAACCACTGTGTGGGCCCGGCCGCGGGCCAGGCCCAGGTGCGCGCCCCCCGGAGCTGGACAGCTCCTTTTTGCAGGCGCCGCAGGTGGTACCCGCATACTCAGCGGTTCAACCGGGGATCAGCGGGCGGCAGGGCCACGACCCGGCCCCGCTCGGCTAGCCTGTAAGCCCATGAGGGGGATAGACCAGCTCGTCGCCGCCGCCGACGTCGGCGAGCGTGATCGCCCTGGCGGGGCGGCACGAAGGTCGACGGTACCTCTGCTACCCGCGACCGCCCGGCGGCCAGCCGCGATCCTGGCTCTCTGCTGTCTCGTTCTTGTGATCGGGATCGGTGCCCTGTTCGCACACCAGAGTCGCCCGGATGCCCTGGACGCCGTCATCCGCGGGTGGATCCTCGGTATGCATATACACCCGACAGACATGGCGGTCTTCAGCCGCATCGGGGGGGCTACCGTGACCGCGGCGCTGACGGCTGCCCTGGCTCTCGGCTGCCTGGCCGTCCGCCGCGTCAGCGGGGCCGTGCTGGCCGTCGTCGGCGTCGTCGTCGCATCGGCTCTGACTGAGTGGGTCGTGAAGCCGATCGTGGACCGCACTATCACCATCCACCACTACGTTAGCTATCCGAGCGGCCACACCACGGGCCTGTTCGCGGTGTCCGCCGCGCTCGCGGTCGTGCTGCTCAGCGCCCGCTCCGGGCGGTCGTGGCGAGCCGTCCGCGTCGCGGCGGTAGCGGCCGCCGTCGTCGTCTCGTGCGCTGTCGGCGTGGCGATGGTCGCGCTCGAATTCCACTACTTCACCGACACCGTGGCCGGGGCGGCGGTCGGTACCGGTGTCGTCCTCGGCATTGCGTTCGTGCTTGATAGTCACGTCATTCGCCGCTGGCCGGGCCGGCTGGGGCGGTAGCCTCCGCGGCATGCAGACCTGGGATGCCATCACCGCGCGCCGCAACGTGCGGACATTTGCCGACCGACCCATCCTGGCCGGAGATCTCGACCGGATCCTCGAGGCCGGGCGCCGGTCCCCGTCCTCACAGAACTGGCAGCCGTGGGACTTCGTCCTGGTTACCGACCGCGCCAGGCTCGACGAGCTGTCGCACGTCTTCTCCGGTGCCTACCACGTCGGGCAGTCGGCAGCCACGATCGCAATCGTCGGCCCGCCCGCCGACAACCCGTTCCGGCGGGCTCAGTTCGACCTCGGCCAGGCGGCGATGAGCATGGCGCTCACGGCCGCCGATCTCGGCATCGGCAGCTGTCACGCGGGCGTCGCCGACATGCCGCTCGCCCGGCGGGTGCTCGGACTGCCCGCCGACCGGGACTGGGTCATTCTGCTGTCGCTCGGCTACCCGGCAGACCGGCCGCTGACGCCGGTGCGGAATCCGATGCGGCGCCCGTTCGGCGAGGTGGTCCACCGCGACCGCTGGTGATCCGCTCAGGCCGGCCCCGGCCTAAACCATCAGTAATTGCACGACTACAATCTGCTTAAGGCACGGCAAAGCAGCGAGACCGGCCAGGGTTGGACTGCGCTGCGCCGAGAGAGTCCCGAGGACTCTGTCCTGGCTCGTTCTGGTTCGGCCCGAGGCTGAGGCAGGAGTGCCATGAGAATGCTTGTCGTCACCCTGGTGTCAGCAACCGCACTCGGCCTCGCGACGGCGTGTAGCACCGTCACGAATACTGCGCCGCCAGCGCCCGGAGCGTCCTCGCCCCGGACCGCCGCGCCCAGCGCGCCCTCCCCGACGACTTCTCCGCGCCCGGCGGCCCCGCAGGGCGCCCCGAGTAGCACGCCGCCTGCACCGGCCCCCGTGCCGAATGTGACAAGCCCGTGGGCCGTCGTCTCTGCCTTCTACGGCGACGTGGAGTCCGGCAATTATGCCCAGGCCTGGACTCTCATCGGCGGCGGCGCAACGACCGGCCAGAGCTACCAGCAGTTCGTCGCCGGCTACGCGTGCACTGGATCCCAGCAGCTGACTGAGCTCGGGACGAGCGGCGATCAGGTCAGCTTTGACCTGGCAGCCACCAACACGTGCACCGGGCAGGTCCAGACCTATACCGGCACCGACACGGTGCAGAACGGCCAGATTGTCGCGGCCGACGTGACACAGACCGGGTGAGCGCCTGCTACAGGCCGATGAGCACGATGCCGGTCGCGATCACTACCGCCGCCACGACGCGCCGCCGCCCGAAATTCTCCCCCAGCACGGCCACGCCGATCAGCGCTGCGAACACCACGCTGGTCTCCCTGATTGCCGCGACCTCGGCGAGCGGGGACCTGGTCTGAGCCCACAGCACGATCCCGTACGCGGCGCCGCTCAGCAGGCCGGCCGCGACGCCCCAGCGCATCGTCTCGGTATCCCGCCAGGCTGCGATCGGCCGCCGGGCAAGAGCGGCCACCAGCAGCGGCGGTCCCTGCAGCAGGAACAGCAACGCCGTGTACGCCCACGGATCGTGGGCGTGCCGCACGCCGAGACCATCGGTGACCGTGTACGCGGCGATCGTGAGGCCAGTCAGTACCGCGGCGACGACGGCGGGCAGGTCGCGCCCGGTGAGCCGGCCGGCCGACAGGGCCAGGCTCATCAGGCCCGCGGCGAGCGTGGCAATCCCGATCAGCGCGGCAGCACCGAGGTGCTCGCCGGCCAGGAAGTAGGCGGCTACGGCGACCACCAGGGGGGAGGTGCCCCGCGCGATCGGGTACGTCTGATTGAACGCCCCGAGCCGGTAGGAAGTCATCAGCCCCAGGTTGTAGCCGACATGGATCACGGCCGAGGTGATCACGAACGGGATCGCCTCCCGCGCGGGCAGGCCCGTCATTGCCAGCACGAGGCCGCCGACCGCCATCGAGGCGACCGCGATCCAGGCGAACGCCATGAGCCGGTCGGTTACCTGCTTGGCGATCGCGTTCCAGCAGGCGTGCAGCGCGCCGGCGGCGATGACGGCGGCGATGATCGCCGGAGTGAGATGCTGTTCCACCGAGGGCTCCCTCTCCGCGGCCCGTTTCCGGGCATGCCGACACGAGCCCTCGGGGCTTTTGTCCAGTCGGGTGTTCGCCTGCCGCTCGCGCCGCCGACGTGGCCTGCTCGGCCGGGTGGGTCGCCGGCGCGATCACCGCCAGGGTCCTGGCGCCGCTCGGTCCAGCCCGCCGTTCCCCTGGTTGTCGGCTGCTCAGCTGGCGGGGACGGCGCGGAACTCCAGGCGCAACCGCATGCTGCCCACCAGGTTAACCGGACACATCGGGCGCGGGCTAGTGCGCGGCCGGGTCACGGGCCGCGGTGCGGGATGATGCCGTCGTGAGCGCCACGACCGTGGTGAACCTCGCTGGGCACCGGGACGACCCGGACTTCGCCGACGTCGTGTACGTCGGCCGTGCCATGTACCGCGGGGGCTGGCGGCTCGGTGCCTCGCCACTGGCCTGCCCGTACCGTGTTGGCCGGGACGGAACGCGCGGGGAGGTCGTGGCCCGGTACCGCGGCTATCTGCTCGGCCGTCCCGACCTGCTGGCGCTGCTAGCGGATCTGCGCGGGCAGCGGATCGGCTGCTGGTGCGCGCCGCTGGCCTGCCACGCCGACGTGATCGCTGAACTCGCCGATGCCGACGCCAGCGTCGGCCGGTCAGCGATGAGCACGCCCTGCTGACAGGCGGGATCGCTACGTCTGGTGTTCGGGTGGGTACCGTACGCTATAAATGCTCCGGCCGGCGCCGCCTGGACGAATGCGTGATGTCGTCCATCCGGCTTCCTGCGCCTGCTGCGGCGGGCTGACCGGACAACCGCGGTTCAGGCCCGCCGATGTGCGTTACCTGGGCGGCAGTCCGCGGTAATCAGCTCGCGGGGGCGCCGCGTCGGCCCCCCTGGCCCGCGTCCGTCCCGGCGCCCTAGCCCGGGTGTCGTTACCAGGAGGAGCAGATGACCCACTCGACCACCACCGCTGCGGCCCCGCGCCGGTCCGCCGGCCAGTGGATCCTCGCCGCTGCGCTCGGAATCCTCGGCATCCTGGCATTCGTCGCGGCGATCCTGTACATCACCGGAACGGCCAACCACATCCATTTCCTGTCGGGCAGCAGCCACCACGGCGTCCACGACATCCGGCTGGCCGTGTCCATCGTGGTTGGCATTCTTCTGCTGGCGGCCGCCGGGTATGTCGCCAGAAGCTCGTCGAAGTCGTAGCCGGCTCGACCGGGGACGAGCCGGGCTGGCTCGGGCGGTCCGCTGACCGCTCGTGACCCTGGCCGCGAGTTCCTTCCGTTTCCTCCATCAGCGCGCTAGTTTGCCCGTTGCGGCGATGCGTGCCGTACGCCTCTCCTCGCCGTAATGCGGGCGAATGCGTCGCACGACGACGCAGGACCGGCGATGATTCTTGTGCCACTCGGGTTGCGCACGGAATCAAGGGGAGGGCGCACCAGTGACGGAACTTATGTCCGCCCGGCATGACGCAGATGATGCCCGGCTTCTCAACATGGTCCGCGCTGGCGATTCCGATGCGTTCAGCGTGCTGCAAGAGCGACATGAAGCTGCCGCCCGGCGGCTGGCTCGCCATCTCGTGGCATCCCCCTACGAGGTCGATGACGTCGTCGCGGAGGCCTTCGCGTGGGTCCTGGCTGTGACCAGGCGTGGCGGCGGGCCGTCCAACGCGGTCCGTCCTTATGTCCTCACGGCGCTGCGGCGGGTGTGCTACTACCGGCTCACGGGTCAGCCCACCTGGCAGCGCGCCGACGATCGCCTGCTGCCAGAGCCGGGCGAGCCGTTTGTCGAGCCGTCCATGGCCGGCCTGGAGACAGCTCTCGTCGCCCGCGCCTATCTGTCTCTCCCGGACCGCTGGCGGGCCGTGCTGTGGCACGCGCAGGTAGAGCAGGCACGGCCGGCCGACATAGCGCCGCTACTCGGACTCACCCGCAACGGGGTAGCGGCCCTGGACCGGCGGGCAACCGAGGGCTTGCGCCAGGCCTACCTGCAGCACCACCTATCCATGAGCAGCACGCGCGACTGCAGGCTCGTCGCGGAGCGACTGGACGCCTTTGTGCGCGATCCGCACGCGGCCGCGGACGCCGCGACGGTGTCGGCGCACCTCGACGGCTGCGACGGCTGCCGGGCGATCTACGCCGAACTCGCGGACGTGAGCGGCACGCTGCGGGCAGTCGTGGCGCCGCTTGTGCTGGGCCCCGCCGCGGCGGCATACCTGTTCGGACCGGGCGACAGCGGCGCAGCCGCGAGCGCGGGTAGCGGCGGCCACGTGATGCAGGCAGCCGTGGCC
>JBOHCP010000096.1:0-11408 GCA_050698875.1 Streptosporangiaceae bacterium
ACTGGGTGAGCATCTACCGCCGTGAGCATGCCGGCGAAGAGCCGCCGCTGACCGTGAACGAGCGGGCGCGTCTGCGCGAGCTTGAGCGGGAAACCCGGGAACAGAGGATGGAGCTGGCTATCTGAGGCCAGCAGCAGCGTGTCCATGACGTAGACGACACGCCGCTGAAGGTTGGTGATCCTGCGTCATGGACTGGTTACCTTGGGTGTCCATGACGGGGGCTGAGTTCGGGGTTCAGCGAGTCGCCATGCCTTATGGCGATGCCGAGTCGTGGACGGTGATCGATGGCGGCTGGCTTCCAGTCGGGCCAGCTGAGGAGTTCCTGTCGTTCCTGCACTCGACCGAGCGGTCGCCGAACACGGTGAAGGCATACGCGCACGACCTTCGTGATTATTTCGAGTTCCTGGGCCAGGCCGAGATTGGATGGGATGACGCCCGGCTGGAGGATGCGGGCCGGTTCGTAGCCTGGCTGCGGTTACCGCCGTCTGCCCGACAGCAGAAGGTGCTCGCGCTGCCAGCCGCAAGCGGCTACTGCTCGGCGGCGACGGTGAACCGGAAGCTGGCAGCGGTCTCGGCCTTCTACCAGTTCCACCACCGGCACGGCCGCGGGCCGGGCGACCTGCTGGCCACGTGGCGGACCGGCGGCCGGTCGTGGCAGCCCATGCTGGCGCACCTGGGGCCGCGGGCCGAGCGGTCCCCGCTGATCAAGCTCCGTGCCGGGCGGCACATCCCGGCCACGCTCGATCCTGAGCAGGTCGCGGCGATCCTCGACGCGTGCGGCCGGCTGCGGGACCGCTTTCTGGTGATGCTGCTGGCCGAGGCCGGGCTGCGCATCGGCGAGGCGCTGGGCCTTCGGCACGAGGACATCGATGCCGCGGCGAGCCTGGTGACAGTGGTTGCGCGGGTGAACGCGAACGGCGCTCGGGCTAAGAGCGGCCGCCGGCAGGTGCCGGTACCAGTGCGGGTGATCCGGCTTTATAGCGACTATCTGCATGCCGAGTACGGCGACCTGGACTGCGATTACGTGTTCGTGTCGCTGTGGTCGGGGACGCCAGGCCGTCCGCTTTCTTACCGCAGTGTCTACGACCTGATCACCCGGCTGCGCGAGAAAACCAGCATCGACTTCGGGCCGCACACGTTCCGGCATTCCTATGCCACTTCCCTGTTGCGCCGCGGGGTGCCGGTCGAGGTCGTGCAGCGGCTGCTGGGTCACTCCTCGATCGCGACCACGAGTGACACGTATGCGCACCTTAAGGTCGAGGATGCCCGCCGAGCACTGGTCCGCGCTGGCTGGCTACCCGAGCCGGACGGTGCCCGGTGACCGGCCAGGGCGCGCTGGCGGCCGGGCAGCAGCCAGCGGGCGGGGCGGCGGGCTTCGCTGCCCGGCTCAGCGCCGTGGTCCGGCCCGAGTTCGCGACGCAAATCATTGTTCCCGTGCCTGGCGACCCGGTGCTGGGCACGCCGCCGTGCGCGGTGCCGGGCTGCGGCCGCTCCAGCGACCGGCGCGGCTGGTGCCAGGCGCATTACCGGCGGTGGGAAAAGGCCGGCAAGCCCGACGCCGGCCAGTGGTCCGCCGCCGCGGACCCGTCCACCTGGGGACATCAGGCGCTTGCGCCGTGCCGGGTTCAGGGCTGCCGGTTCAGCCAGCACCGGGACCGCATGTGCTACCGGCACTCCTGGGACTGGCGCAAGGCGGGGCAGCCCGACATCGGCGAGTGGGAAGCAGCGGCCCCGGCACCCGATCACATCGGGGACACCGGCTGCGGGGTCGCCGACTGTGAGCTGATGGCCGAGCTTGGTTACCCAGGGTTGTGCCGCTCCCACAGGGCCAGGTGGCGTGCCCAGCACCAGCCCGATCCGCAGGAGTTCTTGTTCCTCTGCTCTATCTACGGGGAGCCGCGGTTCGACCTGCGTCAGCTGACCCGCCGGGCCAGGCTCGAGATCCAGTACGTGCTGCAGTGCCGGGCTGACGAGCGCCGTGCCCGGACCACGCCCAGGTCCATCCAGCCGGTGCTGACCTATCTCGCCGAACGGCAGGTCACCTCCCTGCTGGATCACTCCGCCGGTTTCTGGGATGCCCGGGTCAGCGAACAGCACGGATCGACCAGCACCATGCGCGCGTTCCTCGGCTACGCCATCGACTGCCTGTCCGGCCTGCGCGACGGAACCGGCTGGGACAGTGAGTACGAGGCAGACGTGTGGCGGCTCGCCCGCCTCGGGCTGCCGGTCACCCGGCGGGCCCGGTTCGACTTCCGCGGCATCGACCCAGGATGGCTGCGCGAGCTGATCAAGCGGTGGCTGCGGTGGCGGATCTCCGGCGGCCTGGCAGTCGGCCAGGTCCGCACGGACTTCACCGCACTGAGCCGGATGAGCCGGCTCGCGGCAGGCCTGGGCACTGATCCATCCAGCCTGGACCGCCAGGCGGTGGAACGCTACCTGGCCGCGCTGGCAATCGAGGTCACTCACCCCAAGACCCGCAGCGGCAACATCAGCTCTGTCGCCACGTTTTTGCGCACCGTCCACTACCAGCAGTGGGAGCCGCGGCTGCCCGCATCAGCGGTCATCTACCGCGGTGACCATCCGCGCCCGGACGAGCCAGCACCGCGGGCACTGCCGGAAACGGTGATGGCGCAGATCGAGAACCCGGCCAGCCTGGACAAGATGACCGACCCGGCCGGGCGACTGGCCACCGAGATCCTCATCCGCACCGGGCTGCGCGTCAGCGACGCCTGCAAGCTGGGCATCAGCTGCCTGGTCCGCGACGGCCAGGGCGCACCCTACCTGCACTACCGCAACCACAAGATGCGCCGCGACGCGATGGTCCCGGTCGACGACCATCTCGCCGCGATGATCGAGGACCGGCAGCGGCAGGTCCGCGAGCGCTACCCGCGCGGCACGGTGCTGTTCCCCCGCAAGACCGCCAACCCCGACGGCACCCGTCCGATGCCGGCCGGCACCTATCACTATCTGCTCCAGCAGTGGCTGACCGTCTGCGGCATCACCGGTGACCTGGGCGAGCCGGCCAAGGTCACGGCGCACAGGTTCCGCCACACCTATGCCAGCCGGCTGATCAACAGCGAGGTATCACAGGAGGTCGTGCGGCGCCTGCTCGACCACACCTCGCACGCGATGACCGCACGGTATGCCCGACTGGCCGACACCACCATCCGCGACCAGTGGGAACGCGCGCAGAAGTTCAACATCCGCGGCGAGCCGGTCGAACTGGCTGGCGACGGCCCGCTCGGCGACGCGGCGTGGATCAAGCACAACCTCGCACGCGCGAAGATGGCGCTGCCCAACGGCTACTGCGGCCTTCCGCTGCAGAGGTCCTGCCCGCACGCCAACGCATGCCTGACCTGCCCACTCTTCATCACTACCACCGAGTTCCTGCCCCAGCACCGGCACCAGCTCAATGAGACCCGGCAGCTGATCACCCAGGCGGAGACGGCCGGGCAAGCCCGGATGGCCGAGATGAACCGGGCCGTCGAAACAAGCCTCGTGGCCATCATCGGCGCACTCGGCTGCTGCGACGACCACGACGGCGGATGCGGTGCCGACTGCGGCTACCGCGAAAGCGGCCCCGCCAATGCGAGCTGACAACTCCCATCACCTCGCCGAGGCAGCCCGGAAGCGCAGCGAGCTGACCGTGGCCCGCGCCCGCCAGGCACTGGCCGAGATGCAACACGCGGGGCAGCCGGTCACCATCGCCACGGTCGCCGCTCGCGCCAGGATCTCCCGCTCCTGGCTCTATGCCCACGCCGAACTACGCCAGCAGATCAGCACACTGCGCAGCGAGGCGCCGACGCTGACTACGCAAACCTGCACTCCGGCGACTGACTCCTCGCTACGCCAGCGGCTCGCCCTGGCACACCAGCGGATCCGTGAGCTCACCGACGAGAACGCACAGTTCCGTGATCAGATCGCGGCCCTTCACGGCCGGCTCCGCGCCAGCCGGCTCGCACACGGCCGCGTCGCAGACACTGTCCACGACACAAACTCCCAGGTCGGCCAGCCAAACGGACAAAACGACCGAAGATAAAGCTGGTCTGCTCCAGTTCGCGGTTCTTGCGGCGAAGCTCGCGGATCTCCGCCGACTCGCTGCTGGTCACGCCGGGCGCCTTACCGTCATCGACCTCGGCCTGCCGGACCCACTTACGCAGCGTCTCCGAACTCATCCCCAGACGAGACGACACCGCTGTAATCGCAGCCCACTCAGTCGGGTAATCATCAGCATGCTCGCGGACCAGACGGACCGCCTTGGCCCTGACATCCTTGTCGTACTTGCTCGGCATCGTGCCAGTCTCCTTCTCTCAGAAGGAGGTGTGCACGAAACTCGGGTCAGTTCAGGTTGAGCTTCAATCTTGGCCAGTGTTGATCCTGAGAAAGGCTAGGACCGCAAGCACCCGGCGGTTGGTGTCGTCGGTCTGCGGCAGGCGGAGCTTGTAGAAAATGTTGCCGACGTGCTTGCCGACGGCTGCCTCGGACACGACCAGCCGCCGG
Organism: Streptosporangiaceae bacterium; assembly: GCA_050698875.1. Lineage (GTDB taxonomy): Bacteria > Actinomycetota > Actinomycetes > Streptosporangiales > Streptosporangiaceae > JAJYUU01. The sequence goes on from JBOHCP010000096.1 coordinate 4,501, forward strand.
GCGATCGCGGTGTTGGAGTGTCCTTCGGCGATGAGGGCGAGCACCTCGCGCTCACGCGGGGACAGCGCGGTCAGCGGATCGCGGCGTCTGCGGACTAGCTGGCTGATGACCTGGGGGTCGACGATGGTCCCGCCGTCGGCGACCCGGCGGAGTGCCGCGATGAAGTCCTCGATGTCGGCGACCCGGTCTTTGAGCAGGTAGCCGACACCGCGGCCGTCGCCGGTGTCGAGCAGGTCGGCTGCGTAGCTGTGCTGGACGTACTGGCTCAGCACCACCACAGCGAGGTCGGGGTTGACGCGGCGCAGTTCCAGGGCGGCGCGCAGCCCCTCGTCGGTGAAGCTGGGAGGCATCCGGATGTCGGTGATCACCAGGTCGGGGGCTTGCTCGGCGACGGCGGCCTTGAGCGCTTCGGCGTCGCCGACCACCGCGACCGTGCGGAACCCGAACCGGCCAAGCAGGCCTGCGAGCCCTTCCCGGAGCAAGATCCCATCTTCGGCTAGGACCACGCGGACGACTTGGGGCGCTATCTGCACGGGAACTCCGCTCGCAGCAGCGTCGGCCCGCCGGCCGGGCTGGATATCAGCATCGTCCCGCCGGTCACCGCGACCCGGTCGGCCAGTCCGGTCAGTCCGGTGCCGCGCTGCTGGTCGGCGCCGCCGCGCCCGTTGTCGCTGACCTCGACGGTCAGCAGATCATGGTCGACCCGCGCGGTGATACTGGCGGTGGTGGCGCCGCTGTGCTTGGCGACGTTGGTGAGAGCCTCGGCGACGACGAAGTAGGCGGTGTTCTCGATCTGGCCGGGCATGCGGCCGGGCAAGCGGGTGTCTACCTTGACCGGGACCGGCGAGGCATCGGCGAGCTCGCCGATCGCGGCAGCCAGCCCGAGATCGGTTAGGACCTGGGGCTGGATGCCGTGGATCAGTTCGCGCAACTCGGCCATCAGCTGCTTGGCTTGGTCTTGCGCAGTTGCGAGGCTCTCGGCGGCGGGCGAGCCGGGCGGCAGGTCGATCTGGGCCAGGCCGAGTTGCATGGTGAGGGCGACCAGCTTCTGCTGGGCGCCGTCGTGCAGGTCGCGTTCGATCCGCCGGCGTTCGGCCTCGAATGCGCCGGCCAGCCGGGCGCGGGACCGGGACACCTCGGTCAGCTCGGCGCGCAGCTGGTCATCTGGCCCGCCGGTCAGCAGTGCCCTGGCTATGGCCGCCTGCCCTCCTGCCGCCAGTGTCACCAGGTACGGAACGATGGGGAGCACGAGGACGCCGACGACAGCGTATGGCAGTGTCTGGGCCACGGTCGAGACCTGGCCGAAGCCCAGCGTGACCGGGCCGCTGCCCGGCCGTTGTGCCAGGACCACGAACGGGCTGGCAATCAGCAGGCCTGTGATCAGCACGGCGAGCAGGCCCGCCAGTGACAGTGCGGGAGCCACGGTGGCGAGCAGGCACGCGTACCCGGTCTCCCGCCATGCCGCCGGGTCGCTGTAACGCGCCCGCAGCCAGCCGGCCAGACCCGCTGGCGCGGGCCTCAGGGGGCTGCTGGCCGGGCGGGCATCCACGAACCGCAGCCGCCTGCGCTCCTGGGCGGCTAGCGGCGCCGCGATCACCGGGCCCACGGCGGCTAGCAGCGCCACGCCGAGCAGAGCTAGCGCAGCGATCGGGCCCGCCTGGTAGCTGCCCGAGGTCAGCTGAGCGGCCATGACGATCCACGGCACGGCCGGGGCCGCCAGGGCCACCGCCGCCAGGGCCGCGAGGGGCAGCGTTGAGAGCAGGTAGCCCGCCGACCGCCACGGCCAGCTGCTGAGTGGCAGCCGCCGCCAGGTCACCGCCTGCAGTGCGGTCTGCGGGTTTGCGGTGCGCATGATCCTCACGGTAGCTCCCGCAGCGAGCGGGGCCGATGAGCCTAACCCGTGGCCGCCAGGTATGGCCAGCCCTACCAGTAATCCGGGCCCTGGGCGTAGTGACCGCGCGTCGATCGGCTGGTTGCCTGAATCCGGCCTTGGAAGAGGACAGGAAGGGTCACGCGAAATGCGGCTGGAGTTCGTCGGCATTACCAAGGAGTACAAGGGCGGCCTGCGGGGCGTCGACGCCGTGACCATGCGCCTGGACGCCGGCCTCGTCGGCCTGCTAGGCCCGAACGGAGCTGGCAAGTCGTCGCTGATGCGGATCGCGGCCACGGTGACCCGGCCGACCAGCGGTCAGCTGTTGTTCGACGGCGAGAACGTTGTGGCCAGACCGGACAGGCTGCGGCGCAGCCTCGGCTACCTGCCGCAGGACTTCGGCGTCTACCCGCACCTGAGCGCGACGGAGTTCCTGACCTACCTCGCCGCTGTCAAGGGCCTGCCAGCCAAGACGGCGCGGAAGCGGATCGGCGAGCTGCTTGAGCTGCTGGACCTGGCTGGCGCGGGCAGGCGGCCGCTCGGCAAGTATTCCGGGGGGATGCTGCGCCGGGTCGGGATCGCCCAGGCGCTGCTGACAGACCCGGGCGTCCTCATCGTCGATGAGCCCACCGCCGGCCTGGACCCCGAGCAGCGGGTCGCGTTCCGGAACATGCTGGCCGATCTTGCTGCTGACCGTGTGGTCCTGCTGTCCACGCACATCGTCTCTGACATCGAATCCGTGGCCGCCGACATCGCGATCATGGCGGGCGGCAGGCTGCTGCTGCGCGGCGCTCCCGAGGACATACTGCGCCAGGCCGACGGCCAGGCCTGGGAGACGACGGTGCCGGCCGACGCGCTGGCTCAGCTCCGGGACCGGTACCCGGTCAGCAAGATGGTGCGCACCTCGGCGGGCGTGCGGGTCCGGCTGCTAGCCCCGGCGGCGCCGGTGCCTGGCGCGGTGCCGGTGGCGCCGGATCTGGAGGGCGCCTACCTGACCATCGTGCACGGCGCGGCGCCGCGCGACAGGGCAGGAGCGCTGCGATGAGGGCGCGGGTGCTGGCCGCGCTGGCGGTAGCGGACTTCCGGGAACGCACCCGGCGGCCCGGGTACCTGGTCGCGCTGGCGGGCGCGGTCGTCCTCGGCTACCTGGCGCTGCCCCCTGCGTCGTCGAGGTACGTGGTCATGAACGCCGGCGGGTACCGGGGCCTGTACAACGGCGCCTGGGCCGGCACGGTCACCGCCCTGGCCGGGGCGCTGTGGCTGATGATCGCCGGGTTCTACGTCGTGCGCAGCGCGATCGCCCGTGACCAGCAGACCGGCGTCGGCCAGATCCTGGCCGCAACCCCGCTGCGAAACGCCGGTTACCTGGCCGGCAAGTTCGCCAGCAACATGATGGTGCTGACCTCGATGGCGGGCGTGCTCGCGGTGACCGCGCTCGTCATGCAGCTAGCGCGCGGCGAGGCCAGGGCCGTGTCCCCGGGCGCGCTGCTGCTGCCGTACGCGCTGTTCACCTTGCCGGTGCTCGCGCTGACCGCTGCCGCGGCGGTGCTCGTGGAGACCGTCCCGGTGCTGCGGGGCGGGCTGGGCAACATCGCCTGGTTCTTCGTGTGGATGATCTTCGCGATCGCTGGCGCGGGCGTGCCGCTGGGCTTCGGTCCGGTCCGCGCCTCGATGCGCGCGGCCATGACGGCGCAGCAGCTGCCCTCGGCCGCCGAGTTCAGCGTCGGCTTCACCCAGATCGCGCACCCGCTGCGCGCCTTCACCTGGCATGGCCTGACGCCATCGAGCGGACTGGTCACCGCGCGGCTCGTGCTGATCGCGGCCGGCTGCTGCCTGGCGCTCGTGCCGGCCGCGTGGTTCGCCCGCTTCGACCCTGCCAGGGTCCGTGCGTGGCGCAGGTCCGGCGCCACCCGACGGGTTCCTGCCGAGGCGCTAGCCACCGCGGACGCTGCCCCCGCCGCGCGCCCGGTGCACCGTCGGCCGGTGCCGGCGGCATACCATCTGCTGTCGCCCGTTGGTACTCGGCGCGGCTTGGCGTTCCGGCGGCTGCTGGCCGGCCAGGCACGCATCCTGGTGCAGGGCACCTCCCGCTGGTGGTGGCTGGTCGCCGCCGCGGTGAATGTCGCGGCTCTTGCCGTCCCTGATGACATGGTGAAGCCGGCCGGGGCCAGTACCGCGCTGCTGCTGTCCGCGGCCTGGATCTGGCCGGTACTCATCTGGTCCCGGCTCGGCGCGCAGCGCCGGGAGAATGGCCTGGACACACTGCTGGGCGCTTACCCGGGTGCGTACCGGCAGCTGGCCGCCGAGTGGCTGGCCGGCCTCGCTCTTACCGCGGCCACCGGCCTGGGCCCCCTGCTGCGGCTGGTGATCGCGGCCGACGGCCCAGGGGTGGCGGGCTGGATCGGCGGCGCCCTGCTCGTCCCCTCGCTGGCGCTGCTGCTCGGCACCGTCACCCGCTCTCACCGCGCGTTCCAGGCCCTGTACGTGGCCCTGTGGTACGCCGCGGTGAACCAGCTGGCCGCCGCCGACTACATGGGCACCGTACTGGTGCACGGCCGCCCGGCCGGGCCATCCCCGCTGCTCTTTGCGGCCGCCGGGCTGGCCATGCTCGCCGTCACGTTCACCATCCGCGCCGTGCAGCACGCCACCCGGTGACCGGCATGAATCCAGGCCCGCCAAACAGCAGGAGAATCACCATGCACCCGCGCCGCATAATCGCGCTGACCGCGGCCGCGGTAGCCGCACTGATCGGCCTGGCCGGCTGCGGCAATCCCCGGACCGTCCATGACCAGAAGTCCTTCAGCTTCCACGAGAGCCGCCTGGTCATCGACACCGAGTCGGATCTGCGCGTCGTTCCCGGAAACGGGCCACGAATCGACGTGCAGCGATGGCTCAGCGGCACGCCAGCCGAGCCAGGCCATTCTTCCTGGACGCTCGCCGGCGCAACCCTGCACCTGTTCGTTGACTGCACCGGGCTGGTCTTCCACTGCGGTTCGCGATTCCAGGTCGCGGTGCCGCCGCGGGTCTCGGTCGAGGTCAGGTCGGGAGACAACAACGACACCGTGTCCGGGCTGACTGGCCCGGTGGTGATCTACGGCGGCGCCGGGCAGGTCCAGCTCAGCGACACCTCTGGTCCGCTGCGGATCAGCACTAACGCCGGCAGCATCACCGGTACCGCCATCAGATCCGCCGTGGTGCGCGCGACGGCAAGCGCCGGGAACGTCTCCTTCACCTTCGCGGCGGCACCGCAGCGCGTCGACATCAGCAGCTCCAACGGCGACGCCACTGCACGGGTTCCGGTCGCCGGGCACCGCTACCACGTCGCGATGACCAGCGGCACCGGCACCGCCAGCTCCCGGGTGCCGGACGATCCGCACAGCGGCAACACCTTGCACGTGTCGTCCGGGAACGGCACTGCAACAGTGCTCGCCACGCCTTAGCCGCAGACAGCAGCAGCGAACAGGACAGCACAGCACAGCACAGAGGAGAACAGGAAATGTCGTCCAGCAACAGCAGCCAGACCAAAGTCCGGCCGGGGGTGGCAGCGTTCGCCGCCACGTGCAGCGTGGGTACCGCTGCCGGCGGACTGCTGACGTGGGTTACCGCCAGCGGCCCGCGACCCATGATGGGGATGGACCACACGTCGTTGCCGAACATGCTCGTATATTCGTTCGCGCATAGCACCTCCCCCTGGACATCGGTGGGCTTGGCCGTGCTCGTGCTCGGCCTGCTGATGGCCATCGGTGCGCTCGCAGGCCTACGGACGGTGGTCGTGCTCGCCGCCCTGCTCGCCCTCGCGGCGGCAGATATGTGGATCGGGCTCATCACGCACCACTACAACACGCCAAGCCTGCCGAACTCCCACTACGCCAACCCCGTCAACCTGCCCTGGGCGGACCTTCGCACAGGTGCATGGCTAACGATCTGCGGCGCCGTTCTCGGACTGGTGAGCTCCTTCTCGCTCCGCGCGCGCACGTCGCGCGGCCGCGAGCGCGCCGGCGCGGGCACGGTGACTCAGTGACCTCCTGGCCGCCACCCGAGGATGTCCGCGCTGCAGCGGAGACTAGAGGACTGACACACTTCGAGGACGTGAATGCCCGGCTGATCGACATGGTGGCCGACCAGCTACTTGCCCGGGCCTTCGGCGTCGACTGACGGGCCACGCTGCATAGCGCAACTCGGGGCGTCCCCACGGCGCGGGCTACTTGACTTGCGCGCAGTCAGAGTCGGCGAACTGGTTCAACTTCCATTCTGGCCAGGACGCTCATCGATCACCCCTGGTAACGGTCACGGACCCGGCTCTCTCGCGGACCGTGCGACGGCGCTCAGATCCGTCAGGCGCGCCTGCAGAAGGATGCCGTCACGAGCAAGGTCATGGGCGTGCTGGGTCTCCCGGTCACCCCCGCAAGATTGTGGGGCACCTGCAGCCGCGGTCGGCGGCGTGACAAGGCACGGTGGGGTGGTCGGCAGCCACTGGCGCTCTGGACGTCTCCTGGCCGGCCCGGGCAGCGGTGACCGGGCTTCGACGAGCAGATATCCGCTGGTCAGAGCGCTTTCCCCTGTTGTGGTGCCCCGCTCGGTGCCTGAGCGCACGACATAGTTCGCAGCTGTCCCGCGACATAGTTCACACCTGGATGGGTGGGGGTGTGCGATGTCGCTGGCTCGGCTGGTTGTCGCGGCGGTGGTGGTGGAGGGACGGAGCAAGAGCGAGGTGGCCCGGGAGTACCTGGTGTCGCGACGCTGGGTGCAGAAGTTAACCGTCCGCTATCAGGCTGAGGGTGAGGCCGGGCTCGAGCCCCGGTCCAGGCGCCCGCATTCCAGTCCGCAGCAGCTCGCGGCGGAGCTGGAGGAGCAGATCGTCGAGCTGCGCAAGAGCCTGTCGACCGGGGGCCTGGACGCCGGGGCGGCCACGATCGCCTTCCACCTGGCCCAGCGGGCAGCGCTCCGGCGCACTCGACGATCTGACGGATCCTGACCCGCCGCGGGTTTGTCACCCCGCAGGACCCTGTTGGTTAATTAATTCATGACACGCCGTGCC
>JBOHCP010000097.1:0-11350 GCA_050698875.1 Streptosporangiaceae bacterium
CCTGCCAGGCGGAGGCGCGCGCCGGAATGACTTTGCCGAGCGGCAATCACGGGCAGGTGTCTCAGATGAGAGGGACAGCCAGTCTGGCATTAGCGATTGCCGTCGGCTGCGTGGTCGCCGCATGCTGCGGCGAGAGCACTGGCTGGTATGCGGCCGGCAAGGCCTGAGCCTTTCCCGGCCGAAGGCGGGCGCGCCGGCCCAGCAGGGCCAGCTCGGCAAGGAGAGAACTACATGATCTTGACAGCCATCCATACGGAGGCAGGAACCTTCCACGTCCACCAGACCGGCTGCCCCGACATCGCCAGGTCGCGAGCCCAGCACCCGGATCGCGACGTCCGAGAGCTCGGCGAGGTGGCCAGCCAGGCCGACGCAATCGAGGCGTTGCGGGGCGAGGCAGCCACCAATTACGTGGGCAGGGAGCTGGAGCAGGTGCCGGCGAGCTGCGCGGCCGAGACGCACTTCATCTGGTGCACCCGAGGATTGCCCAGGTGACCACGGAGAGCCTCCCGCAACCCCCAGCAGGAACTGTGCGCGACGCCTCGAGCTCCGGGCCCGGAGCCTGCAGATGCCCGACCTCAGCGTCGGTGGAGGTTCCCGCCGGCCAGGATCGCGACCAGCAGCCGGCGCAGTACCGCCGGCTGGTGGTCGAGGCGACCCGAGTTTGAGGCGGATCACGATCGCCGCTCCCTGTGAGTCCCCGGCCAGGATGACCGGCTTGCTGCCGGTGCGGGCCACGAACCACTGCCAGGCGGGGAGCACGCTGTCGTAGGCGACAGTGAACGTCGAGCGCATGAGGCTTGCCGGGGCGGGTTCTTGCTGATGTACAGCTGGTCCGTGGCGAAGATCGTGCCTGTAACGGTGAGCCGAGTGACGTCCTCGCCCTGAGTACAGTCAGCCGGCCTGCCGAACCGGGCGCCGCGGCCCGCTGCCGCGACCTGGCAGAACGGGCCGGGCTGACCGACGTGAGCGGCAACCCGACCCGCTGGACCGCGGTGCCGACCGCCGCGCAGCTACGAGCCCGGCGAAGGGCTGAGGTCCCTAGTGAAGTCCCAAGCGGCGAGGGCCCTCGAGCTTAACCGTCAGCACGAATGAGACCACTACGGCCACGACTATCGGCGGCAAGGCGGCGGTCCGTCAGACCCAGGGAACTTCGATCGGGCTTTCCTACGCCGGCTGGTAGGCCTGACACCAGGGCTGGTAATGCTCATCTGCCGGTCTCCTACTCCGCCCGCCAGAGATGTCGGCGCTGCCGACAATCTGGCCAGGTAGACGTGGCAAATGCGCCAAAGCAGGACGCCGGGAGCGTTCGCAGCTCCGCGACGATGCCGGCGCGACGCGAGTTACTGGTCGTGGGGGAGGAGCCGGAACCACCGGTGAGAGGTGAGCGGGCGGATTGCCCGGAAGTCGCGTTCGTCGAGGGTCAGCAGGTCGCGGGTGGCGTGCAGGGCGGCGAGCACCACGTTGACCGCGTCGGCTAAGTCGAGGTCCAGGCCGGCGTACTGGCGCTGGACGGCACGGGCAGGCTGCAGGACCTCCGGGCCAGTGGCCGGGATGAGGATCCGCTCTATTGCGGCCTGCTCGAGGATGTAGTCAATGATCGCGGACCGGGCGGTCGGGCCGAACCGGGCCTTGGCCAGGTGGTCGACCTCGGTGAGCACCAGGGGCGAGATGATGACCGTGCCGGCTTCCTCGAGCACAGTGCGGCAGGCAGCGAATTCGTTGGAGTTTCGGTCCGAGGCGGCGATGATGCCGGAGGTATCGGCGACGACGATCACCGGGCGGCGGCTTTGGCGACCGTCTGGCCGACCTCCTGGCTAGTTGCTGGCTCGCCGCTGCCGTCGAATGCGGGCCAGTCCAGCGGCTCCTCCCATACCCGGTTGCTAAGGGCGGCCAGGTGGATGCCCTCACGGATGATCTCGGCCTCCGGCACGCCGCGGCGCGCGGCGATGTCCTTGATGGCCAGCAGGTCGTCGGGGTCGGCGTAGACGTTCGTCCGCTTCAGTGACATGTACCAATCCTAGTACACACTGGCGGCAAGCGCTCCCGCCTGGCGACTGCAACTTCCCTGCTGCTGTATGCGGACGGGCGTGAGCAGCTGGGCGTAATTGGATATGCGGCGCGTGGTTGACTTGCACAATCAAGCTCAGCGCGCGATTTTGCCACGGGGACAGGAAGGAATGGGACCTGAGCACACGGCCTGGCGGCCGTTCGCGCAAGTATCTCGGCCTCATATTCGAATTATGCGCCCCCAGCAGGATTCGAACCTGCGCACACGGCTCCGGAGGCCGTTGCTCTATCCCCTGAGCTATGGGGGCTGGCGCTGATCTGCCCGGCACGGCACCGTCGCGCGCAGCCTGCCAGGCCGCAGACAGCGTATCAGGAGCCCAGCAGCCGGGATACGAGCCCGATCTGACCGCATGGGCCGTCACAACCAGGCCGAACCCGGTAGCCTCGCGCCGTGACCCCGCCACTCGGACGCGTGCTAGTTGTCGACGACGACGAGGTCATCAGGCAACTTATCGAGGTAAATCTCACGCTCGAGGGGTTCGAGGTAGTCACGGCCGTGGACGGTCAGGACTGCCTGGAAAAGGCCGTTCAGGTCAAGCCCGACGTGATCACGCTGGACGTCATGATGCCCCGGCTGGACGGCTGGGTCACCGCGACTCAGCTGCGGAGCAATCCCGAGACCGCCGGAATCAGGGTGGTCCTGATCACCGCGCGCGCCCAGGAGGACGACCGGGATCGCGGCCAGCAGATCGGCGTGGACGCCTACCTCACGAAGCCGTTTGACCCGGCGGAGATGATCAGGGTCGTTCGTGCCCTCGCCGGTGCTCGTGGCAGCGCCTACGGCTGACCCACCGCCCGTAACCTGGGCTGGTGATCCTCGCCGATCTGGACCGGGAACTTGCCGCCCGCATCGCCCGCTTGGTCGCCGACGGCACGCTGCCGCCGGAGGCCGCCCGCATCGCACCCGGCCGCACCTGGCATGCCGCGCCCGACGGTTACCCGGCGAGCTTCGCGACGTCCGTTTCCTTCGAGCTGGCCGCCCTCGCGGACCGCGAGCCAGCTGACATCGCTGTCCGCCTCGCGGCGCCGCTGGCACAGCTGCCCTGGGTGGCCGCCGCTGAGCGGACCGGCGGTGGCTACCTGACGATCACCGTCACGCCACGGGCCCTCGCGGAAGCGGCGGTCCGACTCGCTAGGGCGGAACTGGGCGCGGCCGCCAGCACGATCCTCGCGGGCACGACCACGACTGTCCGGCCCTGGCCGGACCCGGCAGCCGCACCCAGCTGGCGCTGCGCATGGCAGGAACACGCCGAGGCCATGACCGGCCGTCTCGCCCAGATGGCGGGCGCTTCGGTCACCGACACAATGAGAGCGGAACGCCAGACGCATCGGGCCGATGTCGCCCCGGCCAGGCAGCCGTCGGTGGCGGATGCGGTGTCCTGGTTCGGCGCGCCGTCGCTCCGGTACGCTCTGGCGCGCGCGACGCCCCGTCAGGTCTCGCAACTCGGCACGACGCTCCGGCCTGGCGCGCCCGGCGCCGAGCGTCAGAGCGTCGTGCGGCAGGCGCACGCCAGCGCCGTCTCGACGCTGCGCTGGGCGGCCGAGTTGCGCCTGGACGTCGCTGATCCGGGGGAGCGGTGCGCGGAACTGCTCCGGTCCCCGGCAGAACAGACGCTGCTCGGCATGCTGCCATGGCTCCCGGTGCGGGTCGCTGCGGCTGCGGCGCGGCGCCGGCCTGACGAGCTGCCGGCCTTCCTCGAGGCCGTCGCCGCCGGGTGGCTGGCTGCCTGGCAGGCGGCCCCGGCGCTGCCGTTCGGAGGCCAGGCGGCGCCTGCCGATCCGGCCACGGCGGGCGCACGCCTCATGCTGGCGACCGCGGTCACGGCCGTGCTGGCGTCGGGCCTCGCGCTGACCGGCGCACCAGTCTGCGCCGGGGACGATTGAATCCAGGCCGAAGCGGGTATCGCACCGTTTGTAAGCCCCCTGGACGTACTCAGCCCCCGGTCGCCCCAGGTCTTCCCGCGCCGCCCGCTCCCGGCGCGAGCGTACCTGCGCGTGCGACCGCGTCTTAGCCGTGCAGTTCAGGCTGGTCGCAGGCGTGTACCCAGTACGGCCCTAGCCGAAGGAATGCCGTGGGTCAGGTTGGTGTTAAGCTGGTGGCTGCACCAGATGCCCCACCCCAGGGACAGGTGCCTGTTCGTACTCCTTCCGATCGTCTTTCCAGCGCTCGACGGCGTGCGATCCCGACATTCATCTGCCCATCGCGGGAGTTCCTGGTCTGCCCGGCCCTCGCCAAGGACCTGGTCAGCGAAGACCCTTGCGGCACTGAGCCGCGGCCAGGACGGCTCGTAAGCCCTGGCGCCAGCGGGCGGCGATGGCAGATATCAACACGACAGCGGGCTGTCGGCTGCAGGTACAGCCGTGACCCGCACCCTGGGAAGGACCCCTTGTGAGCGACACCCTGGACCTGTTCTCAGTCGAGGATGGGGATTCTGCCGGCCTGTCCAGGCCGGCTGGTCAGCCCGACGGCATGACGCCTAGCTCCGGGGCTCGTGCACCGGACCAGGCGACGGCGGCGACCGGGACTTCCCACGCGCCGGCCGGCGCGGTACGCTCCTGGCCGGATGCCGTTGACACCGCCGTCGGCAGCGGCGCTGCCAGCACGGATCTGCCGCGGGCCGCTCTGACTCGAGCCGGGGGACTGTCAGCGCTGCTGCTGCCGGACCTTCAGCGGGTTGCCCAGTCGCTCGGCATGACCGGCACGGCGAGGATGCGCAAGGGACAGCTCATCGCGGCCATCGAGGAGAGGCGCCAGGGCGGGCCGCAGGACGCCGGCACCCTCGGCGGGAGGGCTGACGGCGTGCGCGCATCAGCTGCGGGACGGGGAGCCCGCGACCAGAAGCCAATACCCCACGAGATCGAGATCTCTCACAACCTAGTCCAGCGGGGAGCGCCTGCGGGAGCCGGCGTTGACCGCACCTTTGAGCAGGACGCCATGGAATCGCAGACATCGATACAGCCAGGGCTCGGCGCAACCAGCGCGACCGGAATCGGCGAGGGAACGCACTCAGCCGACTCCGGGATCGGCAGTGCGCCAGCGGGGGGTCCTGCGGCCGGCCCGACCGTGACGGACGGCACCAGCACTGCCGTGAACGGAACCGTACGCGAGGAAGCCCAGCAGGCTGGCGATGGCCAGCGACCCGACCGGCGCCGCCGGCCGAACCCGCGCCGTGACGACGGCGAGCAGTCGCGCGCGGCCAGCGACGGTCCGGACCGGGAGTCCGGCGGCGGCCGTGACCAGAACAGCCGTGACCAGAACAGCCGTGACCAGAACAGCCGTGACCAGAACGGCCGTGACCAGAACGGCCGTGACCAGAACGGCCGTGACCAGAACGGCCGTGACCAGAACGGCCGTGACCAGAACGGCCGTGACCAGAACGGCCGCGACCAAGGCGGCCGCGACCAAGGCGGCCGCGACCAAGGCGGCCGCGACCAAGGCGGCCGCGACCAAGGCGGGCGTGACCAGGGCGGTCGCGATGACGACCGGGACGGCAGCGGCAGCCGGCGAAGCCGCGACCGGTACCGCAACCGCAGCACTGGCAGCCGGCGCCGGGAGCGCGGTGGTGGCGGCGGCTCTGAGGCCGAGCCGGTGATCACTGAGGACGACGTGCTGATCCCGATCGCCGGCATCCTGGACGTGCTGGACAACTACGGGTTCGTCCGGACGACCGGGTACCTGCCGGGCCAGAACGACGTCTACGTGTCGCTGTCGCAGGTGCGCAGGTACGGGCTGCGCAAGGGAGACGTCATCGAAGGCGCCATCCGGCAGCCGCGCGAGGGGGAGCGGCGGGAGAAGTTCAACGCGCTGGTCCGGCTTGACAAGATCAACGGGCTCGACCCGGAGCAGGCGAAGACCAGGCCGGAGTTCTCTAAGCTGGTTCCGCTCTACCCCCAGGACCGGCTCCGGCTGGAGTCCGACCCCGGCAACATGACGACCCGGATCATGGACCTGGTCTGCCCCATCGGCAAAGGCCAGCGCGGGCTGATCGTGTCGCCGCCGAAGGCGGGCAAGACGATGGTCCTGCAGGCCATCGCCAACGCGATCACCAAGAACAACCCGGAGTGCCACCTCATGGTCGTCCTCGTCGACGAGCGGCCCGAGGAAGTCACCGACATGCAGCGGACCGTCAAGGGTGAGGTCATCCACTCGACCTTCGACCGCCCGGCCGAGGACCACACGACGGTTGCCGAGCTGGCGATCGAGCGGGCCAAGCGGCTCGTCGAGATGGGCCACGACGTGATTGTGCTGCTCGACTCCATCACCAGGCTCGGCCGCGCGTACAACCTGGCCGCGCCGGCCAGCGGGCGGATCATGTCGGGCGGTGTCGACTCGACCGCGCTGTACCCGCCGAAGCGGTTCTTCGGCGCGGCCCGCAACATCGAGCACGGCGGGTCGCTGACGATACTGGCCACGGCGCTGATCGAGACCGGCTCACGTGCCGACGAGGTGATCTTCGAGGAGTTCAAGGGCACCGGCAACATGGAGCTCAGGCTCCGCCGCGAGCTGTCGGACAAGCGGATCTTCCCGGCCGTGGACGTCGACGCGTCCAGCACGAGGAAGGAAGAGCTGCTCATGTCGCCCGAGGAGCTCAGGATCGTCTGGCAGCTGCGCCGGGTGCTGCACGCGCTCGATCCACAGCAGGCGATCGAGCTTCTCATGGACCGGATGAAGGGCACCAAGAGCAACGCGGAATTCCTGCTGGTCGTCCAGAAGACCTCGCCGCCCGCTTAGGACCATGTAACCAGGATTTATCGGATGGCTGCCAATATGGTCAGCCCGGAATGCGGAGCGCCGCGACTGCGTTCCCGCTCTGGCACACTGGTAAGTCACGACTGATGCGGTACCGGTTCACGCCCGCGATCTTCGCGGTGCAGCAAAAACCAGGGCGACCCGGCGACCGCGGGGACCAGGAGTAAGACATGAAGTCAGGGATTCACCCGCAGTACGTAGACACCACGGTGATCTGCAGCTGCGGTAACACGTTCCAGACGCGGAGCACGGCGAAGAACGGCGTCATCCACGCCGATGTGTGCTCGAGCTGCCATCCCTTCTATACCGGCAAGCAGAAGATCCTCGACACCGGCGGGCGAGTGGCCCGGTTCGAGCGCCGATTCGGCAAGAAGGCTGCGGGCGGCAAGTAGCCACCAGGCACCTCGTTCCCTTCCCTGCTTCAGGGAAGGGAACGCACTCATGTCCAGCCACAGCACGCACGTCATAAGGGAGGTATGCGGTGTTTGAGCGGCTTGCCGATCTGGCCGCCGAGCACGCCGCGATCGAGCACGACCTGGCGGACCCGGCGATCCACGCGAATCCGGACCTGGCCCGGGCGCTGAGCCGCAAATACGGCGAGCTGACACCGGTGGTCCGGGCCTACACGCAGTGGCGGCGGGTGAGTGCCGACGAGGAGACCGCGCGGGAGCTCGCGCCCGAGGACGCGTCGTTCGCCGCGGAGGCCGATCAGCTCGCCGCGCGCCGGGCCGAGCTGGAGGAGCGGCTCGCCGAGCTGCTGGTGCCCAGGGACCCGAACGACAGCAAGGACGTGATCCTCGAGGTCAAGGCGGGTGAGGGCGGCGAGGAGTCGGCGCTGTTCGCGGGTGACCTGCTGCGGATGTACCTGCGGTACGCCGAGCGGCACGGCTGGAAAACCGAGGTGCTCGACTCGACGATGACCGGCCTCGGCGGCTACAAGGACGTCACTGTGGCCGTGAAGGCGGGCGGCGACTCGGGCTCCTGGTCGAGGCTGAAGTACGAGGGCGGCGTGCACCGTGTTCAGCGCGTGCCGGTGACCGAGTCGCAGGGTCGAATCCACACCTCGGCGGCCGGCGTGCTGGTGATGCCCGAGGCGGACCCGGTCGAGGTGACCATCGACCCCGCCGAGCTGAAGATCGACGTTTTCCGGTCCACGGGCCCTGGCGGGCAGAGCGTCAACACCACCGACTCAGCGGTGCGGATCACGCACCTGCCCACCGGAGTGGTGGTGTCCTGCCAGAACGAGAAGAGCCAGCTGCAGAACAAGGAGCATGCCCTGCGCGTGCTGCGAGCCAGGCTGCTGACCATGGCGCAGGAGCAGGCAGAGGCGCAGGCGGCGGCGGAGCGGCGCAGCCAGGTCGCGACCGTCGACCGGTCGCAGCGGGTGCGCACGTACAACTTCCCTGAGAACCGGATCTCTGATCACCGGGTCGGGTTCAAGGCCTACAACCTGGACCAGGTGATCGACGGTGACCTGGACGCGGTGATCACGGCGCTCACTGATGCCGACCGAGCGGGGAAGATCGCGGCCGGCGGCGGGAACTGAGGGTGCGCGGCCGTGAGCCTGCTGCTTGACGAGATCGCCATCGCGACGGCGCGGCTGGCCGAGGCCGGGGTCGAATCGCCGCGTACCGACGCGGAAATCATTGCCGCGCAGCTGCACGGCGTTGCCCGCAGCCAGCTGCACCTCGTGCCCGACACCGGGTTCGATCCCCGGTTCTGGGACGACATCGCCCGCCGGGAGGCCCGCGAGCCGCTCCAGCACGTCACTGGTGTTGCCCATTTCCGGTACCTGGAGCTCGCCGTCGGGCCCGGCGTGTTCGTGCCCAGGCCAGAGACCGAGGTCATGACCGGCTGGGCGATCGAGCAGCTCGCGGCGCTGGACGTGGCCGAGCCTGTGGTCGCCGACCTCGGCACCGGTTCGGGCGCGATCGCGCTCGCGATCGCCCAGGAGGTACCCCGAGCGGTGGTGCACGCGGTGGAGGCGGACCCGCTCGCCAGCGCCTGGGCCGAGCGCAACGTCGCGGGCGTCGCGCGGGCCGCGCCGCACACGGCCGGACGGGTGACGCTGCACCGGGGCGACTTCGCAGCTGCGCTGCCTCATCTGGATGGCAGGGTGGACCTGGTCGTCAGCAACCCGCCGTACATTCCCGCCGGAGCGTGGGTGCCGCCCGAAGTCGGCGAGTACGACCCCGCGACCGCGCTCTGGGGCGGCGCCGACGGCATGGACGCTGTCCGGGTGGTTGAGGCGACCGCGGCCCGCCTGCTGCGCCCGGCCGGCCTGGTCGCCGTCGAGCACGGCGCGCAGCAGGGCGCGGCCGTGCACTGGGTGTTTGCCGACGCGGGCTGGCCGGACCCGCACAATCACACCGATCTGGCGGGCCGCGACCGATTCGTCACCGCGAGGCGGCCGTGAGGTGCGTCCCGCCGTGGCAGGATCATCAGCTATGAGCGCCTGGTTCGACTGCGCGGACGAGACACAACGCACCTCCGGGCTCGCCGCCGCCACCAGCGCGATCCTCGGCGGGGAGCTCGTCGTGCTGCCAACGGACACGGTGTACGGGGTGGGGGCGGACGCGTTCAGCCCGGCAGCGGTGCGCCGGCTCCTGGCGGCCAAGGGCCGTGGCCGGGAGATGCCGTCGCCGGTGCTCGTTGGCACCTTGCGCGCCGCCACCGCGCTGGTCGGGGACCTGGGCCAGGACGGCCAGCGACTGATCGACGAGTTCTGGCCTGGCGCACTGACGATCGTGTGCCGCGCCACCCGGACGCTGAGCTGGGATCTCGGCGACACCAGGGGCACCGTGGCGATCCGGATGCCGCAGAACCCGCTGGCCCTCGAGCTGCTCTGCGAGACCGGCCCCATGGCCGTGACCAGCGCCAATCTGACCGGTTCTGAGCCCGCCACCACGGCGGGCACGGCCAGGGACCAGCTCGGCGAGTCGGTGGCCGTCTACCTCGATGGCGGTGCGGCGGCGGGCGGCGTCGCATCTACGATCGTCGATCTGACGGGCCCGCAGCCCCGGCTGCTGCGGCGCGGGGCCATCTCGGTCGGCAGGCTGCGGGAGGTCGCCGCGGTAACCGCGGGAGCGGACGCACCGGGATCATGAGCACTGGCCGGGACTCCAGGCCGACTCGCGGGCGAGCTGTCAGCCGTGAACACGGCCAGCCGGGCCGGTGCTCTAGAGTTGCCGTAATGCTCAGCGATCCCGGACAAGCCCGGTGAGCCGGTGAAAGACTACGTCCTCACGCTGCTGGTGGCGGCCGCCGTCACCTACGTGCTGACGCCGCTGGTCCGCCGGTTCGCCATCGCCGTCGGGGCGATCAAGCAGCAGCCCAGGGAGCGCGACGTCCACACCGCGCCGGTCCCGTCGATCGGCGGCCTGGCCATGTACGGGGGCCTGGCGGCGGCGCTGCTGGTCGCCAACGAGATTTCGCAGCTGCACGACGACGCCATCGCGGGCACCGGCATGCTGACCGGGCTGCTGGGAGCCGGCGGCCTGGTCGTGATCATCGGGTTCATCGACGATCGCTGGGGGATGAGCGCCATCACCAAGGCGGCCGGGCAGGTCGCCGCGGGTGGCATCCTCGTTGCGAGCGGAGCCCAGCTCAGCTGGCTGCCGCTGCCAGGCGGGAGCGGGCGAATCTTCATCCCCACCCCGAACGAGGAGACGCTGCTCACCATCCTGATCGTGGTGGCGACGATCAATGCGGTGAATTTCATTGACGGCCTCGATGGGCTCGCGGCCGGCGTCGTGGCGATCGCGGCGACCTCGTTCTTCGCCTACTACTACTCACTGACCAAGCTCGTCGACATCTCCTCGCTAGCGGCGCCCGCGCTCGCGTCGGCGGTGCTGATCGGGATGTGCATCGGGTTCCTGCCTCATAACTTCGCCCCCGCCAAGATCTTCATGGGCGATACCGGCGCCATGCTGCTCGGACTGGTGCTGGCATACGCGCCGATCTCCAGCATCGTCTCGGTGCCGTCGGCTCAGCTTGAGTACTCGATCAACCGATACCCGGTGATCATGCCGCTGCTGCTGCCCGCGGTGCTCCTGGTCATCCCGTACGGGGACATGCTGCTCGCGGTCGTGCGACGGACCAGGGCCGGGCAGTCGCCGTTCGCGGCCGACCGCAAGCACCTGCACCACCGGCTGCTGGACATCGGGCATTCGCAGCGGGCCAGCGTGCTGATCATGTACCTGTGGGCAGCAGCCTTCTCCGGCACCGTGGTCTGGCTGTCGATCGAGAAGACCGAGCTGCCGAAGGCGGCCAACCATCATGGCGAGCCCGTCATCGTGTTCGTCCTTATCACCGCCGCCGCCGTGGGGATCCTGCTGCTGCTGTCCATGCCGTGGCGGCACTGGGTAGAGCGATCCCGTGCCGGAGCCGCGGCCTCGCGGGCGGCCGCAGCGGCCAGCGGGCTGGCAGCGGCGCCGGCTGGCGGCAGCAACGGGCGTTCCGGCGCAGCCGCGCGAGCCGACAGCGAGCTGGTCGGCACCGCGGCACCAGCCCGCTCCGCGGTGCTGGCTCGCT